>CAVKVO010000115.1:0-7982 GCA_963659575.1 Prevotella sp. CAG:1031 | reverse complement strand
GGACTGGAGTTTCCCACGGTGTTCGTTGTAGGTATGGAGGACAACATCTTTCCGTTGCCCATGTGCTGCGACAATCCGAGGTCTTTGGAGGAGGAACGTCGGTTGGTGCAGTTTTGTCAGATGGTTGAGGGTTGGAGAGCACGATTGGGAACTGACGACGCGCTGCTTCTCGGCAACGATATAATAAGGGAGAGTGGAGTAGGGCGCGAAATATGCAACGGCAAGAACGACCCTGAAGACCTCGCAAGGCAGGAGAACCTGGACGAATTTCTTGGCGGTATGCAGGACTTCGTGGAGAGTCGCAGGGAGGAAGGCAACGACAATGTGGCTCTGACCGACTTTCTGCAAGAGGTGTCGCTTATGACCGATTTGGAAAGCGACGGCACCGACGACGACCAGAAGGTGGCTCTGATGACCATACACAGTGCCAAGGGACTGGAGTTTCCCACGGTGTTCGTTGTAGGTATGGAGGACAACATCTTTCCGTCGCCCATGTGTTGCGACAATCCGAGGTCTTTGGAGGAAGAACGACGGTTGCTGTATGTGGCAGTGACTCGTGCGGAGAAGCACTGCATACTCACTTGCGCCCAAAACCGTTTCCGCTACGGACATCTGGAGTGCGGTTCGCCGTCGCGTTTCATCAACGATTTCGACCCGAACCTGATTCGCATAATGTCGTCAAAGGGTTCTTCCGGAGGTTTCGGTCAAAGGAGTTATGGCAGCATGCCGCGCTGGCAACAGCAGAATCCGCATCCCGTGGCCACTCAATTCAGGGCTGACCCGAAGCCGAGGGCAGTGGCTCCGAGAGCTGAAGAGCCGAAGGTGAACCCGTTTAGCGAGACGTTTGAGCGGAAGATATTGAGCGCCGGAGGAAGGTTGCGCCCCGTTTCGTCGGTTCGCACGCAGCCGTCTAATGGCTCGACAGGTATGAATGGAGGAGGCAACCGCAGTGCCAATGGTGGCATACGTGTGGGCAACCAGGTGGAGCACCCCCGTTTCGGCCTCGGAGAGGTTACGGGACTTGAGGGTGAAGGCGAGAGCAGCAAGGCTATAATAAACTTCAAAAACTTCGGCGAAAAGCGGCTGTTGCTCAAGTTCGCTCCGCTCAAGGTCATACAGTAGCAGCGGTGAAGAAACTCGCAGAGTACTGTTTTTCTGCAAATTTATGATGTTTTTTCTTCCCGTTTACACATTTTTTGGTATCTTTGCGTGCCTTACATTATGTATTACCTTATATAGACGATATGGAAAAATTAGTTCCTACTTGCATTTTAGAGGCGAGTTGGGAAGTTTGCAACAAGGTCGGAGGAATATATACCGTACTGTCTACGCGAGCAAAGACAATGCAAGGTCTGCTGCACGACAAGGTTATATTCATAGGACCTGACTGTTGGAACGATACGGAGTGTCCGTATTTCCGTGAAGATGAGGCTCTGCTTTCCAGTTGGAAGGCTAAAGCCGCAGAAGAGGGACTGCGATTGAAGATCGGACGCTGGACTGTTCCGGGCGAGCCGATAGCGGTTCTTGTTGATTTCAAACCCTTTTTCGAGCAAAAGAACGAGATTTACACATGGCTCTGGGAGCATTATCGTGTAGACAGTCTTCATGCCTACGGTGACTACGACGAGGCTTCGATGTTCTCGTATGCCGCCGGCAGGGTAGTGGAGAGCTACTATAAGAATAATGTGCCGGCCAGTGGACGTGTGGTGTTCCAGGCTCACGAGTGGATGACCGGTCTCGGTATGCTCTATGTCAATGCGAAGGTGCCGCAGATTGGCACCATATTCACCACTCACGCCACAAGTATCGGTCGCAGTATTGCCGGAAACCAGAAGCCGTTGTACGACTATCTGTTCGCTTACAACGGCGACCAGATGGCAGGTGAACTGAACATGCAGAGCAAACACTCGATTGAGAAGCAGAGTGCGGCGTTTGCCGACTGCTTCACCACGGTTAGCGACATAACGGCCAACGAGTGCCGTGAGCTGCTCGACAAGGAAGTGGACGTGGTGTTGCCCAATGGTTTCGACAACAGCTTCGTTCCCAGCCAGAGTAAGTTCAGTGCCAAGCGCAAAGCGGCACGCAAACGTCTGTTGGATGTGGCCAACGCTCTCTTGGGCGAAAGCCTGGGCGACGACACTCTGATAGTTTCTACCAGCGGACGCTACGAATTTCGCAACAAGGGAGTGGATGTCTACATCGAAGCGATGAACCGTCTGCTCCGCGACCGCAGTTTGAGGAAGAAAGTGGTGGCTTTCATCGAAGTACCCGGTTGGGTTGGCGAACCGCGCAAGGACTTGGTGGACCGTCTGGCCAGCGGTGAGACTTACGACACGCCGCTCGACGTGCCTATGATAACCCACTGGCTGCACGAAATGAGCCACGACAACGTGCTGGATATGCTCAAGTGCTACAACATGTGGAACCGTAAGGAGGACAATGTGAAGCTGATATTCATACCGTGCTACCTCGACGGCAGGGACGGTGTGCTCAATATGCACTACTACGACCTCGTTATCGGCAACGACCTGAGCATCTATCCTTCCTACTATGAGCCTTGGGGCTACACTCCGCTGGAGTCAATAGCCTTCGGAGTGCCGTGTATAACTACTGACTTGGCTGGTTTCGGACTTTGGGCCAACAAGGAACTTGGTCATGTGGGCGAGATAACCGACGGTGTGAAGGTGATTCACCGCACCGACTACAACTATTCTGAGGTGGCTGACGCCATTAAGGACACGGTGGCTGAGTATTCGGCCTTGCGTCCTACCACAGTGAAGAAGGCAAGAAACAACGCTACGGCTCTGTCGAAGAAAGCTCTGTGGAGCGAGTTCATCGAATACTATCGCCAGGCTTATGCCATAGCGTTGAGCAAAGCTGAACTGCGCAAGAAGAACAAATAGACCTTTTTTTAATAACCATTATCAACAATATGAAAATCAAAGCAGATTATGTTAACTCTCCTCAATGGAAGGAAGTGACAGTCAAATCGAGTCTTCCCGAAGAACTCAAGTGCTTGGACGAAATGGCTCACAACATGTGGTGGGCTTGGAACTATGAAGCACGCGATTTGTTCCGTGACCTCAACCCGGAACTGTACACGGAAGTGAAGCATAACCCCGTATTGCTGCTCGAAAGGTTGAGCTATGAGCGCAAGGAAGACATTGTTAAGGACAAGGCTCTCATGCAGAGAATCAAGAAAGTCTATGCCCTTTTCACTGAATACATGAGCGCTAAGCCCGACAGCAAGCGTCCCTCTGTGGCCTACTTCTGCATGGAGTTTGGACTGAACCAGGTGCTCAAGATCTACTCTGGCGGTCTCGGAATACTCGCAGGTGACTACCTGAAAGAGGCTTCTGACAGCAATGTGGACATGTGCGCAGTGGGTTTCCTCTATCGTTACGGCTACTTCACACAGTCGCTCAGCATGGACGGTCAGCAGATTGCCAACTACGAGGCTCAGAACTTCAACAGTCTGCCTATCGAACGCCAGCTCGACGAGAACGGCAACCAGATGGTTGTTGACGTGCCTTACAATAATTATATGGTACACGCGTTGGTTTGGCGCGTCAATGTGGGTCGTATCAAGCTCTATCTGCTCGACTCCGACAATGAAATGAACTCTGAGTTCGACCGTCCTATAACCCACTCTCTCTACGGAGGCGACTGGGAGAACCGCCTGAAGCAGGAGATTCTGCTCGGTATAGGTGGTGTGCTGACTCTGAAGAAGCTCGGTATAACAAAGGATGTATACCACTGCAACGAGGGTCACGCCGCACTCTGCAACCTGCAGCGTCTGTGCGACTACATCGACGATGGCCTTTCGTTCACCGAAGCTCTTGAGTTGGTGCGCGCATCTGGTCTCTACACAGTGCACACTCCCGTTCCTGCTGGTCACGACTACTTCGACGAGGGTCTCTTCGGCAAGTATATGGGTGGCTATCCCGCTAAGTTGGGTATCTCTTGGGATGAGTTCATCGGCATGGGACGCACCAATCCCGACGACCATTCGGAGAAGTTCTGCATGTCAACCTTCGCCTGCAACACTTGCCAGGAGGTTAACGGCGTGAGCAAGCTGCACGGATGGGTGAGCCAGAAGATGTTCGCTCCGATTTGGAAGGGCTACTATCCTGAGGAGAACCACGTGGGCTACGTTACCAATGGTGTTCACTTCCCGACATGGGCTGCTACTGAATGGCGCAAGCTCTACGACAAGTACTTCGACAAGAACTTCATGTTCGACCAGAGCAACGAGAAGATTTGGGAGGCTATCTATAATGTACCAGACAGCGAAATCTGGGAAACAAGAATGGCTCTCAAGAACAAGCTGGTGCAGTACATCCGTGAGCAGTTCACTGAAACATGGCTCAAGAACCAGGGTGATCCCTCTCGCGTAGTGTCTCTGCTTGAGAACATCACGCCGAACGCTCTCACCATAGGTTTCTGCCGCCGCTTCGCTACATACAAGCGTGCACATCTGCTCTTCACTGACCTCGACCGTCTGTCTAAGATAGTCAACGATCCGGAGCGTCCCGTTAAGTTCCTGTTCTCAGGTAAGGCACACCCGGCTGACGGAGCTGGTCAGGGTCTCATCAAGAAGATCTATGAGATAAGCCAGAGACCTGAGTTCCTCGGCAAGATCATCTTCCTTGAGGACTACGACATACAGCTTGCCCGTCGTCTCGTGTCGGGTGTCGACATCTGGATGAACACTCCTACACGTCCGCTTGAGGCTTCAGGTACATCTGGAGAGAAGGCTGAGATGAACGGAGTAGTCAATCTTTCGGTGCTCGACGGCTGGTGGCTTGAGGGATACCGCGAAGGTGCTGGTTGGGCTCTTACAGAAAAGCGCACTTACCAGAACCAGGGCTATCAGGATCAGCTCGATGCTGCCACTATATACGGTCTGTTGGAGAACGAAATCATTCCGCTCTACTACGACAAGAACAAGGACGGCTACAGCGAGGGCTGGATTAAGGTAATCAAGAACTCCATCGCACGCATCGCACCTCACTACACTATGAAGCGTCAGTTGGATGATTACTACACTAAGTTCTACGGTAAGCAGGCTAAACGCTTCAAGGAACTGTCTGCAGACGGCAACCGTCTGGCTAAGGACATCGCCCGCTGGAAGGAAAGCGTGGCAGAGCGTTGGGACAGCATCTCGGTTGTTTCTTCTGAGTGGTCTATTCCTGCCTCTGGAGCTGTTATCGGCCATGAGTACAACGTGAAGTATGTGATCAACGAGCAGGGACTTGACGACGCAATCGGACTTGAAATGGTCAACCTCAAGGTGTCTAAGGAAGGCGAGGAGACCGTGTTCAGCGTGTTCCCGCTTGAGGTTACAGGTCACGACGGCAACAACTATACGTTTGAGGGCAAGTATGAGCTCAACAATGCAGGCTCGTTCAAGTGCGCCATCCGTATGTATCCTAAGTGCGACAAGCTGCCGCACCGTCAGGACTTCTGCTATGTGCGTTGGATAGAGATGCCGGCACTGTAATGTGACCAGCCGACTAAGGCACTTCGGCAAGCCCATTTATTAGGCTTGACTATGAACATAACGGAGGGGAAATGCTACATCTGTGGTCTTTCTCCTCCGTTTTTAGTTTTTTCCTATCAGCATTTAGGCTGTTCCTCTTAGTCTTTTAGACTATTCTCTTCAACTGTTTAGACGGATTTCTTCCTCTATTACAACTACCATCAAATGATAATCAAGATGAAAACGCTACCGAAACACATCCTTTTTCTTCTCGTTCTTGTATTGCAGGTGCTGACTGGCTGCGAAACACAGGCCGACACGCAGGTCGCTAAAGACTACTGGTCGGGTGACAGTGCGTGGTATAAGGCTAAAGATACTGTCAGTACAGACAAGATTGACTTGCTTTATCTCGTGTCGACTGATGTTATTTCCGCAACCGATGCAAACGGAGACAAGGTGTATCGAGCCCAGTTGACAACCGACGACCGACAAGCTATCGGTGCAGAGTTGGCTTATGTGGAAACGAACATCGGTCAGGGCGACTTCAACTACTTCGCACCGTATTACCATCAGTTCACTTTCGATGCCATAGGTCTGCCTTCCAACCGCTTCAAATCGGAATATGAAGCAGTTGTAAAGGAGGTTTGCGAGGCGTTTGACCACTATATGAAGAACATGAACCATGGCCGTAAGTTTGCCGTCGTCGGCTTTTCACAAGGGGCAATGCTCACTCTCGACCTGCTGAAGCACATGACTGCCGAACAATATGGCCGTATGGTGGCTGCCTATGCCATGGGCTACCGCATCTCGGCTGAAGACTTGAAGTGCGAACGCATCGTTCCTGCTACCGACGAAACCACGCCCGGCGTAACGGTTTCCTACAATTCCGTGCTTGACACTGCGGCAGTTTGGCCGTTTATAGCTGGCGGTGCAGTAGCGGCAATCAACCCAGTGAACTGGAAAACTGACTCCACTTCGACCACATTCACGTATGAAGGGAGCAGCCACAAGGTGCATCTCGACCCGGCAACCAAACTTCTTGTGGTGGAAACCGCTAAGGCTGACGAATACCGACAGTGGAACAACAACCCTGTCTTTCAGAGTGCCAACATCAGTCTCGACTGTCTGCACCATTGGGACCTGCTGTTCTACACATCATTCATCCACGACAACATCCTCAAAAGGGCACAAAAAATGGGCGGACAATAACCATTTGTCATGTCCGCCCATACCGTTTTTTGGTTAGAATGTTATGCATTCCAACCTAAAGCGCTTGCTCCAAGCACAGCCGATGAACTTCCGAGACTGCTAACAAGCAGCTTTGCCTTGCCTTTATACAGGCTAAACACGTGTTCGTCGTAGGCTTTGCGTATGGGATTCATTATCAAATCGCCCGCATTTACCAGTCCGCCGAAGAACACAAACGCCTCCGGACTGCAGAAAGTGGCGAAGTCGGCGCACGCTTCTCCAAGCATTTTTCCAGTGAAGTTGAACACCTCCAGTGCCAGTTTGTCGCCCTTTCCTGCGGCAATGCCCACATCGAGCGAGGTCAAGTCGTCGGGATTTATATCGCGCAGCAGCGACTCTTCTGTACTGTTCGCCAGCATTTCGCGTGCTGTGCGAGCCACTCCCGTTGCCGAACAGTAAGCCTCCAGGCAGCCCTTACGTCCACATCCGCACTGCCTTCCGTTCTCTCTCACCACAGTGAAGTGGCCCAGTTCACCGGCAAAGCCGTCACTGCCGTAAACAAGTTCACCGTTTACCACAATGCCCGAACCCACTCCGGTGCCGAGAGTTATCATTATGAAGTTTTTCATGCCGCGCGCCACACCGTAGGTCTGCTCTCCTATGGCAGCGGCATTGGCGTCGTTGGTCATTGCCACGGGTATTCCCAGGCCGTCGCTGAACATTTTTACTAATGGCACTGTGCCTTTAGCCCAAGCTATGTTGGGCGCTTCCTTTATCGTACCGTCATAATAGTTGGCGTTGGGCGCACCGATGCCCATGCCTTGTATCATGTCTGTGCCTCCAACCTGCTCTATCAGAGGGCGTAGGGCACTGACTGAACTCTGCACAAAGGCTTCCGCACTGTCGAAACTCTTGGTCTTCAGTGATGTGGTGCCTTTTATTTCACCGTTGATGTCTACTATTCCAAACACGGCGTTGGTGCCTCCGAGGTCAAGCCCTATCACGTATGGCTTCTTTGCTCCTTGTGTTTCCATATATCGTATGTCGTTTTTAGGTTATACTTCCACTGTCAATTTCTACAAGCAAATGTACGGATATTTGGCGTAATAACGAAAGAAAGTATGGCAAACCCTACTACTTTCTGCGACAGTTCGGTCAGTTTGCAACAGCAAACAGACTGTTTTGTAGGAAGAAGAATCCACGAAAAGGAAGCGGAAAACATCCGAGAAAATTCTGAAAAAACTTGACGCGAAAAACGGATGCATAGGATTTGACCCAAAAATGCATAGGATTTGACCGAAATATGCATAGA
>CAVKVO010000114.1:4198-8022 GCA_963659575.1 Prevotella sp. CAG:1031 | reverse complement strand
CTGAGCAGTGCCTTGTCCATGGTCTTGTTGGCAACTATGGCCTTTTCGAGATACTGCAGTGTGCGCTTGTGATCGCCTGCCATCTCGTAGGTAGATGCCTTGCCCTTGATTAACCAACCTATGTTGTCGGCATGGCTCTTGTTTGCCAAAGCAATCGCCTTGTCAAACGTGCGTTGAGAACTGTTGAAATCGAAGGCAAACGTATAGCACCAAGCCTTGATGCCAAGCACCTGCGACATCCATTTGTCGTCATTGAGCTTATCGGCATAGCTCTCCGCCTTTGTCACCTTGGCGAGTCCGTCGGTGTAGGGAGGCTCCACCTTGAGCAACCATCCCCAGCGGACGTAGGCTATGCTCAGCAGTCGGTAGTTGTCAGAGCCTTTCAGCAGGTCGGCAGCCTTGACATAACAGGGCAGTGCCTTGTCGTCTTCCACAAGCTTTTCGTAGGCGTAGCCGGCACTTATAAGGGCTGTGGCGTGCATCAAGGGCGACGCTTTGTCGAACCCCTGTTCCACTGCCATTACCAAAGAGTCTGTTTCGGGAGCATGATTGCTGTGATAATAATAGGCAAGACGGAGCACTCCATAGCGCAAACGTTCGTCGTCGGAGAAGTCTGCGGTGCTGTCCACCTTGGCGTAGAAAGCTATGGCGGAGTCTTTGTGGCACACGGCTTCGCACAGTTTCTCGTCGGTGAGCACAGCCCAACCGTTGCTCTTGCCGCACGACGACAGGAGCATAATGGCGAACAACGCCGACGCAACATACCACAAACGCCTTGTCAATACCATAATCCGCTTTATGCTAAGCTTATGCAAAGGTAACACTTTTTTGTGTATCTTCACCCTGTTGTGAAGTGCGGATTGTCCTTTTGCGGTGAAAGAGGGTAGGGGTTGCGATGCTCAAAACAGCTTGCTATACCTTTTTGAACATCGCTTACATAACGAAGAAAGGCAGCACCGTAACTCAATTGTTACGGCACTGCCTGTTCTCTTGTTTTCTTAAAAGCTTGCGCTTAGGCGTGGTCAAACGACCGCAACCGAGGGATTAAGCCTCAGCGGGAGCCTCTGTCTCAGCGGCAGGAGCAGCCTCGCCCTCAGCGGGAGCCTCAGCAGCTGCAGCCTCAGCGGCCTTCTTTGCCTCTTCCTCTGCCTTAGCAGCAGCGATAGCGGCCTTCTTTTCAGCTACCTTCTTAGCGATGTCCTCGTTGATCTTCTTCTCAGCCTCGATCTCCTTGTCGTAAGCTTCCTTCTTGGCCTTAGCCTCGTTTGCGCGTACAGCTTCCAGACCTTTCTCCTTGTCAGCCTTCCAAGCGTCGAAGCGCTTCTGTGCTTCAGCCTCGTCGAATGCGCCCTTCTTAACGCCGCCGCGGAGGTGCTTCATCAGATAAACGCCCTCTTTGCTGAGGATGTTGCGTACTGTATCAGTGGGCTGTGCGCCAGTTTCCACCCAATAGAGTGCGCGTTCGAAATTCAAATCTACCGTGGCAGGATTGGTGTTGGGGTTGTAAGTACCAATCTTCTCAGTAAATCTACCATCACGTGGTGCTCTTGAATCAGCGATAACGATACGGTAGAACGCATAGCTCTTGCGTCCGCCGCGCTGAAGTCTGATTTTTGTTGCCATTTGTTTTTAAATGTTTTTGTTTAATTAGGTTTGAATTATGCTGCCAACTCGTGACAGCGGCTGCAAAGGTAATGCTTTTTTACGGTACAGAACGACCGGTTCTTACCTTATTATTATTTTTTAACTAGGGTAATACCTGCTTGCAGACCGTTTACGCTCTTCATCAGCGATACAACGGTGCTCAGACTGGAGCTGCCCGAAGCGCTTCCGATGGTCTTGGCCATGGTGAGCAGCTTGGATGCGTCGGTCACAAACATGAGTTTGCTGCTGCTTACCTGTGTGGTCAGTGTGATGGTTTTCACTCCGAGATAGGTGAGGCAGAGCTTGGAGTCCTTAATCTGCCACTTGCCACTTGATGTTTTCTTACCGAGAGTCTGGCTGAATGTACCGTCTTCGTTGAACGTCATCTTCAGCGAACCGGGCTTGATGCCATACTTGGTGAGCTGTGTCTGCATCTTCGACTCAATCTTTTTTGCAGCTATCGACGCTCCTGCCTTGGTCAGAATGTTGTCCGACTGAAACACGATGGCGGGTTCGGAGTATTCCCATGTGCCAATAATGCTGTTTTGGTCGGCCTGGCTTGACTTTGAGAACACCGATGTGATGCTGGAAAGGAGGTTGCTGCCTGACGTACCGGTGGCAGTGCTTGCCACAGAACCGAGGATGTCGCCCAGACTTTGCGCGTTTGCGCTCACGCCGCACATGAGCATAAGGCTCAGTGCAGCCAATTTGATTTTCTTCATCTTTTACCTATTTTATTTATAGACTATACGTTCTTCGCGTAATGTTTCCAATCTTCCGTCCGCTACCTTGCTCGTATATGATATATATAATAAGGTATAGGACATGGTTTGTGCGTGCAAAATTACGTTTTTGTAATTGATTTGCAAAGGACAACGGTCTAATTTTGGTTAATCGTATTGTGCTTCAACGCGTCGCGCAGGTTTGTTGCGGATATATTTTTGCACAACGCGTTAAACCTTTTGCGTCGCGGTGCGTCATAAAGACAGTTGCAACTTACAGAGAAACAAATACAATTTGTGGTTTAACAAACTTAAAACTAAAGAGGAGACATGAACATGAAAAGGATGATATTGGCCCTGTCGGCCACGATAATGATGAGCGCAGCGGCAATGGCACAGGAAGACGGACAGCAGCGCAACGGCGGCAACGACCGTAAACCCGACTTGACGGAGATGGTGAAGAAGCGCACCAACGAAACTGTGTCGAAGTATAAGCTGAACGACGAGCAGGCAAAGAAACTGCTGGAGCTTAACACCAAATATGCCAAGGAGATGGGTCCGGGCATGAGACGTGGCGGTCCACGCGGCGGTGAAGGTAGCAACCAGCAGGGCGAGAAGCGTCCGGAGATGACCGAGGAGCAGAAGACAAAGATGGAAGAGGGTCGCAAGAAGATGGAGGAGCGCATGAACGCTTACAACACCGAACTGAAGACGATACTCACCGACGAGCAATACAAGAACTATTCGGCTGACATGCAGAAGCGTGCAGCCAGAGGACCGCGTCCGGAGCGCAAGCAATAGTGCACGGAACTGCTATGAACCACGGCGGCAAGGCAGTCTGAAACCGACTCGCACGCCAGCCGTTGACAATCGCGAATAGGGCGGTCTTTTAATCAAAGGAAAAGGTTTTATTCGGACGACAGGGGCGGAGAGCATTGCTTTCCGCCCTTTTTGTGTATATTTGGCGCATCTTTTATGCAACGCATTGGTGCTTTTTATCGGTTTCCAATGCCTTTAACGACGCATAAATCCACCGTTTTCCCACCCGAATCATACTGTTTTTTGATGGCTAAAAATCCGCCTTTGCAAGTGCTTGGCGGCCAACGGCTTGCAAAAGTGGGCCGTTTACGCCTCGTAAGTGGCCCATTTAGCATGCGTAAGTGGGCCACTTACGATGCCTAAGTGGCCTAGTTACGACTCGCAAGTGGCATGGTTGTGTTTCGCAAGCGTTACATGCGTGGCAATCAAGTGCGAAGCGGCGTATAAAAAAGGCGTTGTCTTTCTGTTTGCATATTTATGCTTTTGATTTGCTTTCAAATGCTACGTTTTTGCAGAAAAACGCTTCCTTTTGTTTGTTTTTATGCGATAATTTCTTATCTTTGCCAAAGAAATAGATTGTATAAATACCTTTGTGGTATTAGTGGCTACGGCGGAGCGCCGCCAGAAATGTAGCGTTAG
>CAVKVO010000114.1:2743-4146 GCA_963659575.1 Prevotella sp. CAG:1031 | reverse complement strand
GATGTTCATTTGTATTGGACAGAACGTCCGCTTGGGATAAGAAATAGGATTATACCTTTTATATAGCAAACAAACAACCAAAAAAAGAAAAGAAACATGAATGCAGCGAAAGTTGTGGAGGAACTGAAAGTAAGGTTCCCCAATGAGCCTGAGTATATCCAGGCCGTAAGCCAAGTACTGCCCACTATTGAGGAGGAGTACAACAAGCATCCGGAGTTTGAAAAGGCAAACCTTGTGGAGCGCCTGTGCATTCCGGACCGCGTAATCGAGTTCCGTGTGACTTGGGTGGACGACAAAGGCAACGTGCACACCAACATGGGCTACCGTATCCAGCACAACAATGTGATTGGCCCGTACAAGGGAGGTATCCGTTTCCACTCGTCGGTGAACCTCGGAATCCTCAAGTTCCTCGCTTTCGAGCAGACATTCAAGAACTCACTGACCACTCTGCCCATGGGTGGAGCCAAGGGCGGTTCCGACTTCTCGCCGCGCGGCAAGAGCGACGCTGAGGTTATGCGCTTCTGCCAGGCTTTCATGAACGAACTGTATCGCCACATTGGTCCCGACGTTGACGTGCCTGCTGGTGACATCGGCGTGGGTGGCCGCGAGGTTGGCTACATGTTCGGCCAGTACAAGAAGCTCACACACGAGTGGAGTGGTGTGCTCACTGGCAAGGGCCGCGAGTTTGGCGGTTCGCTCATCCGTCCCGAGGCTACTGGCTACGGCACGGTTTACTTCCTCACCTCAATGCTTGCCACACGCGGCGAAGAGCTGAAGGGCAAGAATGTGCTCATCTCCGGTTCGGGCAACGTGGCTCAGTATGCAGCCGAGAAGTGCATCGAGCTGGGTGCAAAGGTGCTCACACTCTCTGATTCCGACGGTTATATCTACGATCCGGACGGCATCGACCGTGCAAAGCTCGACTATGTGATGGAGCTGAAGAACGTGGAGCGCGGACGCATCAAGGAGTATGCCGACGAGTATCCCACCGCTGTTTACCACGCAGGTCAGCGTCCTTGGGGCGAAAAGGCCGACATCGCTCTGCCTTGCGCTACTCAGAACGAGATTGACGGCGATGATGCTAAGGCTCTTGTGGCCAACGGTGTGAAAGCTGTGGCTGAGGGTGCCAACATGCCTTCTACGCCCGAAGCAATCAAGACATTCCAAGACAATAAGCTGCTCTATGCTCCCGGCAAGGCTTCAAACGCCGGCGGCGTGGCAGTGTCTGGTCTGGAAATGAGCCAGAACTCTGAGCGTCTCAGCTGGACGGCAGAGGAAGTGGACAACCGCTTGAAGCTCATCATGGAGGATATCCACACCAACTGCGTGAAGTACGGTACAGCTCCCGACGGCTACATCAACTACGTGAAGGGTGCCAACGTGGCTGGCTTCATGAAGGTGGC
>CAVKVO010000114.1:0-2477 GCA_963659575.1 Prevotella sp. CAG:1031 | reverse complement strand
GTTTTTTATCTCACAACCTTTGTATTATCCATGATATACACGCCGTGTTTCAGGTTGCCGTTGGCGTTTGCGATGCCGGCGGACTTGCCTTCAAGGGTGTAGATGGTGGAGTTGGAAGTCTTGTTTGCAGTGGTTACACGGGCTATGTCGGTAAGTTCCTCAACGGAATTGGCGAAACCGATGTGGCTGATGACCGAAGTACCAGTGGTGGAGGTGAGGCCGAAGATGGTAGAGCCTTGCGACACGTTCCATATGTCGCCCTTGCAGTTGTCGTCGAGGTTCGACTTGGTTATGTCCCACGCCACGAGAAGCTCGTCGCCTACGGTTCTTGCCACATCCGGAGCCACCTGTGAGCCGCGGTTTTTGCCGTTCAGCCACCACAGATAGCTCTTGCCTGTGCCGGCGGAAAGGTTGGTTCCCTTCACCACAAGATACTTCTGACTGGCCTTCACCGTATAGTCAGTGTTCTGCCAGTCGAGCGTCAGGCACATGTTGTTGTTGCCCGTTCCGCAGTTAACCGTAATCTTGTTGGCCTCAGTGTCGTAGCTTATCTTGTCCTGAGCCACGCGTCCGGCGTCGCCAGTCTTCCAGTCCGTAGCCACAAACTTGTAGGCGTTGCCCTCATACTTGTTCAGTAAGCGCAGATAGTACAGTCCCGGAGCCAGAGTGTTGCCGCTGGCTGTCAGTCGGAACGTTATCTTCTCCTTGGCCGTCTTGTCGGCGTTTTGCAGCATTTCCTCGGGTATACCGAACTCCACGTTGTAGAAACCGTTGTCGTCGGCGGTCTTGTATGACGACGGAATCGTCACCGTGGTCAGCTCTTTTCCGTCGATAGAGATGGTTCCTACGCGCCCCTTGTCGGCCGTGGTGAAGCGACACATGATGGAGATGCTGTCGGTTCTGCCGCTCGGGTTGGCCAGAGTGTACTCCATGTAGCCGCCTTTCTGCGCGTCGCGGTAGTATTCGCCCTGATAACTTCCCGTGTTTGAGTCCGACGAGTAGGCCGCATCGTGTCCGGCTTCGCTCTGTTGCTCTCCTGGAGCCACAAAGTCCAAGGTGCGTGCCACGAGCGCCGCTTCAATGGCGTCGGCACGTCCCATGTCGCTGTTGGCGTAGTTTTCAGCCGTCTGCTGATACCAGTAGCAGTTGTAGCGGGCGTGATGGATGGTATAGAATGGCACGAGCGTCAGTTTGTTCCAGCGTCCCTTGTTCTGTTCGTCGCTTGCGTCTATGCTGAAGTGCAGGGGTTCGTCGGTGGCAGTGATGCGTTTCAATACATCCTCACGCTCACCTATCAGCAGCGGCGAACTCGACAGCGACAACCGCTTGGCCATTGAGCCTGGCGCATGGTCCATTCGTCCCTCGCCACCAAACTCGTTTTGCAGCTTTTCATACTGCAATCCGGTCTTTGCGGCATCCTCTTCGCTGCTTGCAGTGGTCTGTGCGGCAAGAAGAATAGGGCCGTATTTGAAAGCGATGAAGTCGCCATAGTTGGGACACTCCTCGTAGCGGAGCTGCATGGGCAGGGCTATTTCCACCACGTCTCCGGCTTTCCACGTGCGGCTCACGGTAGCGTATCCGGCCTTACCCTCCGTGACGGAAGTCTCCACAGCCGTGCCGTTCACCTTTATAGTATAGTCCTTGCCGGCCCACTGCGGATGACGTATGGCCAAATCGAACGTTCCGGCCTTGTCTACCGTTATCTTCGAGGTCTGGGAGTAGGGGAAATCGGTCTCCTGAGTGAGTGCGAACGTATCGTCGTTCAGCTTTGACGCCGTGAAGAGGTTGACGTATAGCGTCTTGTTGTCGGCGGAGTGAGTGTAGATGAAGTGGCCGTACTTGGAGTGGTTTTCCATACCTGTGCCCACGCAGCACCACATTGCCTGGTTCACTTGCGAGTAGATGCGGTAGCCCTGTGGGCGCAGTGTGGTGAAATACACATAGCCTCCGGTTTCCGGGTCTTGGGTTGAGAGAATGTGGTTCCACATCGTGGCCTCGTAGAAGTCGGCGTACTTGGCGTCATGCGTCTCGTCGAAGAGGTCTTCCGACAGTTTCAGCATGTTGTTGGAGTTGCAGCTTTCGGGACCGTCGAGGTTGGTGATGTACTGTTCCGACTTGGCTGCGGGCAGGAAGTGCTCGCTCACGCTGTTGCCGCCTATGCAGACCGTGCGGTTTGTGGCCACGTCTTCCCAGAAGTTGTGGGCGGCTTTCTGATAGCTCGCCGTGGTTGAGCCACCGTCGCGCAGCTCTTCCTGATAGACACGCTCAAAGCCGATGTACTTAGGCACCTGAGTGTTGGCGTGCTTGCTGTCCAGAAACGAGGCGTTGAGCGTCTGCATACCGTCAATCATGGTTTGGTGGCTGTACTTCTTTGCCGCATCCAGATACTTCTTCTCGCCAAACAGCCGGTAGGCGTCGGCCAGTGTCTCGTTCATTCCGCCGTGTTCCCATCCGAGAATGTCCTGCATCTGACTCGT
>CAVKVO010000113.1:0-8031 GCA_963659575.1 Prevotella sp. CAG:1031 | reverse complement strand
CTTTCGTTCTGACGAACGATTGGTACGGCGAGGGCGCCATACCTCCTACAGCTGCGCTAACGGGACGGGGCGTTGAGAACGATAGTTTTGAACCAGTCTTTGAGCACTCCCTTGTAGCCGCTTTGCGAATCGCTAACCATCAGCAGCACCTGTTGGCCGTTGGAAAGGCGCGGACAGAGACACATGCCCTCGTAGTTGGCTATGCCGAAATTGACCAAGGTGAGTTTTGTGCGGAACTCTAATAGCAAGCGTTTGGTGAGGGTTGAGCTGGGAACTGCCGACATGGGATAGACAACATACAGCTTGCAGTTGGCGAAAGAGCCGAGTTTGCCCTTCGCAACGAAAAACTCACGTTCAAGAACAATGACACCTCCGTCGTCCAAGGCGCACAGTTCGCTCACACCCATGGCATAGTTGGACGCAGGAGCATCGGCCACTGGGGCATCCATCTCATAGAAATACTGGCTGCGAGGCTGCAAGTCATCGCCAAACGACTGTAGTCTCAGACGGTTGCGCACCCGGTTTTCGGGCGTGGCTTGGCTGCCGTCTGGCGGCAAAGTGCTCTCCGTGGTGGTCCAAAACAGTTTGGTCGTGGCGTTGTAAGTGATGGATTCAAAACCGTAGTTGCTCGTGGCGGAAGCGAACACCGGCGGTATCTGGAGTTCGCGTCCTGTCAGTTTACCGTCGAGAGCATACTCCTTTATTCGGTTGTCGCCCTCGCCACTGATGAACAACGTAGCAGTTTCGGGCACATAGGCCACTCCCTCCTGGTCGCGGTTGGGCGAAGACGCTGAGCGAAAACCCTCGTTGGCAACGCTTTCGATGCGTCCCGTGATGCTGTCGATGACTATGTGGAAAATGAAAAAGCCGTCTTCGGCGGACTTGTCGCTGACCACCGCATAACGGTCGTTGCCGATATAGGCTATGCCACTGTAGTCGCCGTGGGGCACAGTACGACTGAACGACTGCTGCCGATGGACTTTGGTCACTGTGAGAACTGAGTCTTCTGTCTGAGAGAAAGACAATAGCGGCACAGACAGCGCCGCTATTGTCATATAGATTAATCGTTTCAAATCGTTATTTATAAGCACTTTAGTTCTTCTTGAAAGGCTTTATCACAAACGTGAAGTCGTAGTCGCCATAAGCCTGACGATACTGCTTCAACGGCACTGCGCCCCAACTGTTGACACAGCCAAGACCGCTCTGCGCCTTCTGGATATGCACCTGTGCAAGGTCGCGCGGCGTGAGGTCGCCACTGTGATGGCCCCAAACGTGGTCTTTCACCTCACCATCGTCAAGGTCTTCCACCAGGTAGTTGAGAGCACTGCACTCCATTGGTTCGTTGGAAACGAACTCCAAGCCTGCGCCAGTGGCATTGCTGTAAACGGCAAACGAGCGAATATCGGTGTGGTTGCCACTCTCCTGCGGACGAATATAGGGGAAATACTGACTGGCAATGTCGGTGTCTTCGTTGATGATGAACTGGCTGGACTTGCGGTCAGAGTAGTTTTCCACAGGACCGCGACCGTAGTAGTTTATGCGGTTGAACGCCTTTGGCATCTGCAACTGCATACCGTAGCGAAGCAAATCGGGCATCTTAGCCTCCTTGTCGGCCGTCATGTGCTGGTTGATCACGAGTTCGCCCTTAGGATTGAGCGTATATGTAACGGTAAGTTCGGCCTTTACTGAAGGCATGTCGAACACCGACGTTACGCTACGGCAACCATTGATGACGGTGTCCGTGAGAGACTTGAGAGTCATCTCGGGCTCTTTCCACACACGGTTCTTCTTCTGAAGACTTGCGCCATAGTCGTTGTCGGTGGGAGCACGCCAAAATTCGGGAGCGATACTGCGACGGTCAACGAGCATGGCCTGACCGTTGACGTCGAGATAGTCAACCAGTCCAGACTGCTTGCCAATCGTCACGTCAGTGCCGTTGGCCGACATGACGATGCACGAAACGGTTTCAAGCTTTTCCGGAACCGACGGTTTCGACTTGGCGTTGGTCTTGGTGAACGAATCAACCGTAGGGAACGCATACGGACGGAGCACAAACTGCTGGCGCGCCATGCACTGTCCTTTGGCAACGAGAGGCTGCTCTGACTTGGTAGTGAAGCTGAAATTGGCCAGCAACTCGCAGTCAGGATTGTCCTTGGAAAGTTGTTCAACCGCAGCTTTCAACTCACTGCTGTTCACGATTTTGCGCTCCTGCGGCTGTATAGAGGGCAGTTGTACACTGACGGTGCGCTTGTTCTTTCCTGCCACAAGCTCCACTTGCAGAGCAAGGTCGTCGAGAGACTTGAAGAAATTCTCGTTGTAGACCTCAAAAGAGCCGTTGCTTATGCCCTTGTCTTCCACCCAAACGTTCTGGTAGTAGTAGCCCACTTCATGCGCATGAGGGTTCAGTCGACGGTCGGGAGCAATGATTCCGTTGCAGTTGAAGTTGTAGTCGCTGGCAGGATAGCGGCCATAGTCGCCTCCGTAAGTAAAAATCTCCTTGCCGGTGATGGGGCTCTTGTCGCGAAGACCCTGGTCGGCAAAGTCCCAGATGTAGCCGCCCTGATACTTAGGATACTTGCGCACAAGGTCCCAATATTCCTTGAATCCACCCATGGAGTTGCCCATTGCGTGAGCGTATTCGCACTGTATGAGCGGACGCGGATTGTCGTTTTGGGCATACTGCTCGCAACGCTGGTAGTCGTAATACATCGGGCAGAAGATGTCGGTCTTGCCGTTTTGTCCAGCCTGTTCATACTGCACCGGACGTGTATTGTCGCTCTGCTTCACCCAGTCGTAGGCTTTCTCGAAGTTTGGTCCGTAGCCAGACTCGTTGCCAAGGCTCCACACGATTATGGAAGGATGGTTTCTGAACAGCGACACATTGGCCTGGTTGCGCTCAAGATGGGCTTTGGCGAAGTCGTCGCGCTTGGCCAGGGTCTTGTCGCCATAACCCATGCCGTGCGACTCGATGTTTGCCTCGGCTGTGACATACAGTCCGTACTTGTCGCACAGGTCGTACCAGCGCGGATCGTCGGGGTAATGGCAGGTGCGAACGGCATTGATGTTGAGACGCTTCATTATCTTTATGTCCTCAATCATGCGTTCCACACTCACTACATAGCCTCCGTCGGGGTCAAGCTCGTGCCTATCCACTCCTTTTATCAGCACCGGTTTGCCGTTGACCAACAGTTGGTTACCCTCAATCTTGATATTGCGGAAACCAACCATTTGCTTTACCACATCAAGAGTCTCGCCTCCACGCTTCAGAGTGATGAACAAAGAGTACAGATAGGGAGTTTCCGCAGTCCACGCCTTTGCGCCTTTCACCGTCAGAGTGCCTTTTCCCGACGCAGCGTCCACACCGTTTGCGGCGGCCACTTGCCGTCCGTCAGCGTCGAGAAGCTCCACGTCGAGCGTAGCACCCTTGGGTGTTGCGGTGGTTATGTCGTAGGTCAAATGGCCTGTGGTGTAGCCTTCGGTCAGGTCTTGCGTTATCTTTATGTCAGAAAGGTGGCTCACGGGACTGGCATAGAGGTAAACTTCGCGTGCAATACCGGTGAAACGCCAGAAGTCCTGGTCCTCCAGATAGGAGCCGTCGCACCATCTCATCACCTGCATGGCAATCTGATTGCGACCCGACTTGAGGTATTTTGTTATGTCAAACTCGGCAGCCACCTTGCTGTCTTCACTGTAGCCAACGTATTTGCCGTTGACCCACACCATGAGATTGCTCGTTGCGGAACCCACATGGAGGCAGATTTTGTCGCCTTTCCAACTCTCCGGCAGGTCGAAACTGCGGCGATAGGAACCCACATAGTTGTTGGTTTCGCCAATGAAAGGCGGATTGCTCTCAAAGGTGGTTGACCAGGCGTAGCCCGAATTGCGGTAGGTACGGTCGCCGTAGCCGTTTATTTCGAGCAGTCCGGGCACTGGGAAATCCACCCATTGAGCGTCGTTGAAGTCGGTTTTGTAGAAGCCTTGCGGTCGCTCGTTGTAGTGTTTGGCAAAATGGAATTTCCACTTTCCCTCCATCGAGAGATAGCGTTTGGAACCGCTTTTGTCGCCCTTTGACGCCAAGTCGCGGCTTTCAAAGGCAAAGAAACTGGCGCGCCGTGGCTCGCGGTTCTGCTCGTTCACCTCCGGATTTTGCCACACCGGCTTTGCCGCACCCTTGGTTTGCTTGGCCAATGCGTCGGAAGGCATGACCGCTGGGCACAGCAATGCTGTAAATAAGAATAGTTGTTTAAGCATAATAGTTAGTCTTAGAATATATAATAATGTGATAATTCGGATTACTGTTTATCGCACTTTCGCCGAAAATCCGCCAAGGCTATTCTTCAGAACCGCCGCGGTTTTCACTCGTAGTCGTCGATGACTGCGTTGACGAAATCCATCATTGGCTTGGCTGCTATGAAAGCCTGTTCCATCGTGTCGAGCCACTTGTCGCCAAGGAAGAAGTCTTCGTCCACATGATGCCAGCAGCAATAGTCCTTCATGCGCAGATAACTGATGTGTTCATAGTCGCGCGGAAAGCCCGACGGACATGTCTTCAACCGCTCCAGACCAAAGCCTTGCGGATCGTTCCATGTGGCTTTGTCGTCGGCACCGAAGTATTTCAGAAACCCTTCCGACTGCACGCACTCAAGCCAACGGTCGATATTGGCCATTATCTCGTTGCGACAGGAGTTGAGAATGTTTGTCGGGAGCCAGTAGTTGCCGCACGCCAACAGGCATTTGCCGGGTTCAAGGTGTATATAATAGCCGCCGTGGAGCGCTTTCTTGCCGTGTGCGGCGATGTAAGCGCCCATGTGGTTCTTGTAGGGCGACTTGTCGTTGGAGAAACGCGTGTCGCGGTAGAAACGGTAGGTAGCGTCTTTCACCGCGATGTGGGCAATTGTCGGGTCGAAGTCCGAAATCCGCACTATGGTCTGGGCTACTCCACGTTCAAACTCGGCCTTTGCAGCCATATATTCGTCCTTGTGCTCCGCAAACCAGGGCCTATTGTTGTTGGCCACCACGGCGCGCAGGAAATCCAAAATCAGTTTTGAGTCCATATCTTAGGTTAGCTCTTGTTGAAGCGACAGTGTGCAAACGGTTTCCACAACCTGTATTTTATGTTACGGGACCGTCCGCCACTTCTGCAAAAATAGCCATTTTTGTCGGCATTATCAAATAAATGGAGTATTTTTGCTTACATGAAAAGAGAGGAAAGATACCGCCTTGTGCTTGACTATTTCCGCAGGGAAATGCCCACGGCGGACACTGAACTGGAGTTTGGCAGCGTTTTCCAACTGCTGGTGGCCGTGGTTTTGAGTGCACAGTGCACCGACAAACGTGTAAATACAGTCACTCCCGAACTGTTTGCGGCCTACCCTACTGCCGCAGCGATGGCAGAGGCGGAGCCAGACGAGATTTTTGAATACATAAAGAGTGTGTCATACCCCAACGCCAAGGCCAAACACCTTGTGGAGATGGCTCGCGAACTGGTGGAAAAGCATGGTGGCGAGGTGCCATCGGACATGGACAGTTTGTTGAAGTTGCCCGGTGTGGGAAGGAAAACGGCCAATGTGATGCTGGCAGTGGCTTTCGGACAGACGGCAATGGCTGTGGACACTCATGTGTATCGGGTGAGCCACAGACTCGGACTGGCCGGAAAGGCTGACAACACGCCCTACAAGGTGGAGCAAAGGCTGCTGGAAAACATACCCGAAGCCGACGTTCCACGAGCGCACCACTGGCTGTTGCTCCACGGAAGGTATGTATGCACGTCACGCAGTCCGCATTGTGACAAGTGCGGATTGGAGAAGTTTTGCCCCAAAAAGCTCGACGATTCGAAGCTGTAAACGAGCCAAACTGTGGGGTAGTAGGCGCTGCGTCCTCTGCGCCCTTGGCTCATATCCAACTCAGATTCAATCTTTGTATATCCACTTTAACGCTTTGTTAATCCATCCAACTGTCACTAAGAACCACCGATAGGAGCTTACCGGTTTGCCGCCGAAGCGCAGGATGAACTCCCGGAAACGGTTTCGACGGAAAGGTAGACCGACATCCATGAAACAGATGTGGGCGTAGCCGTTAGCGTGTGCATGTTTTATCACCGCCCAAACCGTGGCAGCGTCGGGATGGAGCTTGACATAACTCTTGCGGAGCGACGCCAAATGCCACACATAGGCGTTGCCTCCCCAATAAACACAAGCGCAACAACCCACGGTGTGTCCCTTATATTTGGATATAAACAGGCGCGTGTCACCATTGTCTCCGTCCGCCAGCATACCTCTGAAAAAGGCGATGCCGGGTATGTGGCGGCGCGGTTTCAGTCGGGTGTGGACTTGCATAAGGCGCACAAACGACTGCAAATCTTCCTCATTGTCAACCACCGTCGTGGTCACGCCACGCTTCTCGGCATAGGCAATGTGCCGCCTCATGCGTTCGCTCAGCCGCTCTTCGGGTTCACGACTGTGGAGAGAGTTGTACACAACCATCCAGTGTACCGGGAAATATCCTGCACGGCGGAACTCTTTGTAGCCGAACATCTTTCGCGAGAGGTTGCTGAACTCCAGGTAGAGCACCCTGTGGCGCAATCTGCGGGTAAGGGCGTTGAGCATCAAACCGAACAATTCTTCCTCACGGCCAGGCTCCACATCGGCGTAGTCGCCTTCGCCCATCACTCTGCAACGCGTGAACAGATACGGCGGAAGCAGCGACCACCGATAGCGAACCACGGCCAACAAGTGGGCTTTAGGCTCACCATCGGCAAACGCCACCACCATGAACGGACTGTGGCGTGGAGTCTGCTCATATATGCGGAACAGTCGGGTGCTGTGAAAGAAGTCTCTGCACTGCATGAGAGGTATGTCCGCACTGCGTGTGTATATCACTATCTTGTAGCCGTCCATAACGTTTGTGCTACTAAGGCCACCCGTTGCCGCAAGAACAAGCGATATTTCCAAAAAGGAAACACGCCTCTATCACCATCCAAACGGGCGTTCGGTTTTTGCAAAAATAGTATTTTATTTCAAGCAAAGTACAGGTTTGCAGAACAAAAGTGTGGCTTTGTCTTCAAAAAGAACAACAATCAGTGGTCTGAACGTGGCCTTTGGACAACAGAATGTTTGACTCTTCACAACTATCAACCAGTCTTTCGCAGGAAAAGAGTCGAAAAACTGTAAGCAAAACACAGCTATTTGCTTACAGCATCTCCCATACAAGCTATTTGGAAGCGATACTGTAAGCGGAAACGAATATATTAGTTTCGGAATGAAAGTGATACAGTTAGCACTCGTAACTGTGCCACTTACGAGTGCTAATTGGCATAGTTATGAGTGCTAATTGGCGCGGTTACGAATGCTAATTGATGCGGTTATAATTCGCAACTAACGTGATTATAAGTTGCAACTAATGCAGTTACAAGTCGCAACTAACGCGGTTATAACAAAGATTTCGGATTTATTCCTCAAGAAGATGGGCTGACAAGGAGTCGGCAGCCTGCACTATGGACACGAGAGGCACGTCGCTCGCTACAGAGATGTTGTTCTTCGACTCATAGCTTTGGAACGGCAATTCCCACGCTCCCATGTGCCAACGTATGGCCAAGAGTTCGTCGTTGGTCAGTTCCAGGCCGAGACGCAGCAGCATTACCACCGACTTCTCACCATGACCAAACGGGAAACGGCTGTAGTCAACGTCATAGCCGTCATACTGTTCCCAACGTCCCTGGTCGTCCTTGCGGTATTTGGTTATCTTGCGGTAGATGTTTGACTTGCAAACGTCGTGCAACAGAGTGGCTATGGCAATGCTCTCTTCGGGCAAACGCGGCTCAAGCTCCGGCTTAAGCTCAATCATCTGCCGCCGAAGTGCCATTGCGGCACGATAGACACTGAGCGAATGTTCCAGCAATCCGCCATCGTGGCTGAGGTGACGGTTGACGGAAGCGGGAGCAACAAAGAAACCTGATTTTTCAAGATAGGCCACCACCGCATCGATGCCTTTGCGGTTGGTGGCCTTCAGTATGGATATAAACTCGTCTTTCAT
>CAVKVO010000112.1:0-8049 GCA_963659575.1 Prevotella sp. CAG:1031 | reverse complement strand
ATGTTCCGTTTCACTCCACATGGGGTTACTGAAATTCGGCCTCTTCGAGGCCATTTTTTCACCGTGTCCGAGACTCTTCCGACACCCTTTCGTCCGGTCTCCGGAAACCCAATGGGAATAAGGGTTTCAGAAACTCGGCCATTTAGCAACAATAACTCGGCCACTTTTGCATCGTAAATGGCCTAGTTACGGTGCAAAAGTGGCCGAGTTATTATCGCTATATGGCGCAGTTGTTATTTCGAAGCTGTTTTCTCGTTGTCGTCACCCTTTGTTCTGGGCTCCTTTTTAGCCAACATCACCACGTTGAACACGAAGTCTGTTGTCCAGTTCTGCGAGAATCCCAAGCGGCGGGAGCACTCCCTCACGGTGACAACTGCCTTCATCACGCCCGGTTCGGTGTAGTCGTTCTTGTGGAAAATGTCGTCCACGGTCTTGGCGGTCATCGTGTAGAGCATCTTTTTCATAAACGACGGCAAGCGCAACTTGAACTTCATCAGGTTGCCAACGAGCATCATGAGGTCCTGAGTGAGCGTCTGAAACTGCAACAGATAGGGCTGCACGTCCTGTATCTTGCGGCAGTGGCGGCGCACACTCTGGTCTATTTCCTTATAAAAGTTGTCTTCTATACCGTATATCTCCTTGAGCATCTTGCGGCAGCGCGCCCTTTCGCCCACACCGAGCTTGTTGTTGGCTGTGGGAACGTGCAGAGTGGTCTTGAAAACGCGCAGGTCGGGAAGTGCGGCAAGGTTGGTTATGCCCACTTCGGCGGCTATTGCGGCCTGGAAATACACCCGTATGAGGGTCATGAAATCTTCCATTCCCCCTGTTTTCTGTTCGTTTGCGGACTTTCGTCCTACAAGTTTTGATAGTATACCCATGTTGTTAAGGATTGTTTTGAGGCTGATGCTTACAGATTAGTGGTGCAGTATGTGTTTGTAAACCACGTAATTGGGTGCGTCAACCTCGGCGTTAACGCGTGCAAAGGTACGTATTTTTCAGTACAATGGAATGTTTTTCCACATTAAATCAGTGTGTAACAAGGAAAAAACGCTACCTTTGCAGCACATTATCAACGTCATAAGAACAAGCAACCATGAAAGGTATTGTTTTGGCGGGTGGCAGTGGGACAAGACTGTACCCCATTACTAAAGGTATAAGCAAGCAGCTTATACCCATATTCGACAAGCCCATGATATATTATCCCGTGTCTGTGCTCATGTTGGCAGGCATCAGGGATATACTTATCATAAGTACTCCACACGATCTTCCGGGATTCCGTCGTCTGTTGGGCGACGGTAGCGACCTCGGAGTGAATTTTGAATATGCCGAACAGCCGTCGCCCGACGGACTGGCGCAGGCGTTTATCATCGGCGAGAAGTTCATCGGCGACGACAGCGTGTGCCTTGTGCTCGGCGACAACATCTTCTACGGCAGCGGATTCACCGGACTGCTCAAGGAAAGTGTGGAGAACGCTGAGAAGAACAACCTGGCCACGGTGTTCGGATATTATGTCAACGACCCGGAACGCTACGGTGTGGCTGAGTTTGACGCCGACGGCAACTGTCTGAGCATCGAGGAGAAGCCCGAGAAGCCTAAGTCCAACTACGCCGTTGTGGGACTTTACTTCTATCCCAACAGTGTTGTCGACATAGCGAAGCACATAAAGCCGAGCGCACGCGGCGAGTTGGAGATAACGACAGTAAACCAGGAATATCTCGATCGTGGCACTCTCAAGGTGAAACCGCTGCAAAGAGGCTTCGCATGGCTCGACACCGGCACACACGACAGCTTGAGTGAGGCCAGCACATTCATCGAAGTGATAGAGAAACGTCAGGGTCTGAAGGTGGCTTGCCTTGAGGAAATAGCCTACAAGCAGGGCTGGATAACCAAGGAACAGGTGCACGAACTGGCAAAACCCATGCTGAAAAACGGTTACGGACAGTATCTCATGTCCATCTAAACACGACGTTGACAACTAAACAACAAACGGTATTCAATACCTATTATATATAGATATGTCCCAAGAAGGGGACGAACAAACAAACGAAAATAAAGGGAAGAACATATAAATATGGAAAGAATGGATATACCAAAGTCGCAGAACGGCTCTGATACTACCGCACAGCAGGAGCAGGAATCATCGTTCGATTTCAGACAACTCTACTCGATGGTTCTGCTGAACTGGCAGTGGTTCGCACTGTCCTTGTTCATCTTCTTGTGCGGAGCAATGATATACTTGCGCTACAAGAGCCCCGTGTATCAGGTTTCGGTCAAGATGCTGATCAAAGACGAGCAGCGCAACACGTCAAGAGGCGGACAAATGCTGAGCAACATGAAGGATCTCGGCTTCATCTCCAACAGTGAGGGTATCGACAACGAGGTTGAGATACTGCAAAGCCAGCTCTTGTCGTGCGAAGCCGTGCGTGACCTCAAACTGTATGTGGAGTATAAGAAGGAGGGACGCATGAAAGACCGTCTCATCTACGCCGTACAGCCAGTCAATGTGGACATTGATCCGGCCTCACTCGACAAGATGGACAAGTCATTGCTGCCCATCAAACTGAAGATAGAGCAGGTTGGCCGCGCTTACACCGTGACCGGTATGGCCTATCGTCGCAATAAGGAGACGGAAAAGGTGACTAAGTGTCCGTTTGAGGCCACAATCAACTCGCTTCCGGCCACGGTTAAGACTGCCGCCGGTACGCTTACGTTCACTCGCAACACCAATCCGGATGTGGTTCCGTTCCTCAAGAAGCGGGCAATGCTCGTCACTGTGATGCCGCCAAAGCTCGTTGGCGCAGGATATGTCAACGCAATGACGGTGGAACCTACATCAAAGAATACTTCCATTGCACAGATTACGCTCAACGACAAGAGCAGGGAACGTGGCGAAGACTTCCTCCGCCAACTCGCAATATGCTACAACAGGCAGGCTAATGCCGACAAGAACGAGATTGCGGAGAAGACCGAGGCGTTCATCAATGGCCGTTTGGAGAAGATTAACTCTGAACTGGGAGCTACGGAAAGCGAACTTGAGAGCTACAAGCGCCGCAACAACGTGACGCAGTTGAAGCTCGACGCAACCGAAACCCTGACCCAGATGAGCACTTACTCCACAAAACTGTCGGAGGCAAACGCTCAGATCAAGTTGCTCGACTATCTGCGTGAGTATGTTGACGACCCGAAAAACAAGTATCAGGTGATACCTTCCAACGTGGGATTGCAGGATCCTTCGTCAACAAGTCTTATAAACACGTTCAACCAGAACGTGCTCAACCGCAACCGTTTGCTCCGTTCGGCTTCCGAAATATCGCCGCAAGTGCAGACTCTTACGGGTACTCTCGACGAACTTCAGAGCAGCATACGCACTGCACTCTCACAGGCTCGCCGCGCAAAGGACATAGAGAAGCAGAGCATCGAGTCGCAGTACGACAAGTATCAGGACAAGGTGACGAGCGCACCGGAGCAGGAAAGGGTGCTCACACAGATAGGACGTCAGCAGGAAGTGAAGTCCGGACTGTACCTCATGTTGCTTGAGAAGCGCGAGGAAAACTCCATTTCGCTTGCGGCAACGGCCGACAAGGGCAAGCTAATCGACAATCCCGCCTATGGTGGAAAGGTTAGTCCTAAGGGAGCAATCATAATGCTGATAGCGCTTGTGCTGGGCCTCGGTCTGCCACTTGGCATACTTTACCTGCTGCAGATGCTGCGCTACAAGATTGAAAGTCGCGACGACGTGGAGAAACTTACCAACTTGCCGATTGTGGCCGAGGTGGCTGTGGCCAGCGAAAGCGCCAAGAGTTCGGCAGGAATCGTTGTTCACGAGAACAAGAACGAGCAGACCGACGAGATATTCCGTGCAATGCGTACCAATATACAGTTCATGTTGGGCGAAAATCAGAAGTGTATCCTCTTCACGTCTTCCACGTCTGGTGAGGGTAAAACGTTCAACGCCGCCAACCTTGCTGTCAGCTTTGCCCTGCTCGGTAAGAAAGTTGTGCTCATGGGTCTTGACATCCGCAAGCCGGCATTGGGCAAGTTGTTCTCCCTTTCCGACCGCAGCAAGGGTGTAAGTCCGCTGCTTGCAAAGGCGTCACTCACACCGGAAACCATAGACAGCCAGATACAAAAGTCTGGAGCAAACGACAATCTCGACCTGTTGCTTGCCGGTCCTACGCCTCCCAACCCGACCGAATTGTTGGCTCGCGAGAACCTGAAGACGTTGATAGACTATCTCAGAAGCAAATACGACTATGTCATAATGGATACCGCCCCTGTGGGTCTGGTGACAGATACCCTCCAGATTGGCCGAATGGCAGACGTGTCTGTCTTCGTGTGCCGCGCCGACTACACTCCGAAGAGTTGCTTCGGCTATGTCAATGAATTGTCCCGTGACAAGAAATTGCCCAACATGTGCGTCCTCATCAACGGTATCGACATGTCGAAGAAGAAGTACGGCTACTACTACGGTTACGGCAAGTATGGCAAGTACGGACGCTATGGCCGTTACGGCAATTATGGCAGCTATGGTAGCTACGGCAACTATTCTGACAGCCATTACGGTCAGGCCAACGATACATCCATTAAGAAATAATCGGCGGAAAGTATGGTTATCGCAGTAGATTTCGACGGAACAATCGTTGAACACCGTTATCCGGAGATAGGGGAGGAGCGTCCCTTTGCCACAGACACGCTGAAGATGCTCATCAATGACCACCACCGTTTGATACTGTGGAGCGTGCGTGAGGGCAAACTTCTCGACGATGCAGTGGAATGGTGCCGCCAGCGTGGCGTGGAGTTTTGGGCAGTCAACCGTGACTATCCCGAGGAGACAACGGCAAACAACCAGCACTTCAGCCGCAAGCTCAAGGCCGATATGTTTATAGACGACCGCAACATCGGCGGCTTACCCGATTGGGGCACCATCTACCGCATGATCTCCGAGCATCGCACATGGAACCATCTGCTCGATGAGGCTGAACGCGGAAGCGGTATGCACTACGGCGACACTCCGACTGACGTGAAGAAAAAGAAGAAGTGGTGGCAGATATAAGAGATGCTGAAACACTCTTGGTTCGTTGTAGAGGCGGATATAGTGCTCCACTGAGACGTGACTAACCCTCTATAGAAACAAGCTTAGAGCTGCCAAACATCGCTTTCCGCCACACAGGGCGAAGCGATAAAGCATAAAAGCAACATAGGCGAAGAGCCGAAAACCGACAGACCAGCACGTGTGGTCACCGCGGTTTTCGGCTCTTCGCCTATTTCTCTTTTGGTGTAACTGTTCAGCGGTCTCTGCGCTCAAATTGAAAATAACCGGTCTCTGCGCCCTGAAAGGGCAGCTACACATAGCCCAGGGCAACGCCCTGGGTATTGAAGTCTAAAAGGTAACCTGCGCCCTGTAAGGGCAGCTGCATGGAACCCCAATGGAAACGCAATCTGCCTAAACAAAGCAGCTGCCCTTACAGGGCGCACCTAACGGGTTCCGTGGCATCCATACCCAGGGCGTTGCCCTGGGCTATGCGTAGTTGCCCTTTCAGGGCGCAGAGACCGCTGATTTTCAATTCTGGGTGCAATAGGCCGCTGAATATGTAATCCGTTGTCCTCGTTCGTTTTTCGCGTCTAGACTGCCCTGCAATCCTGTTCTCCTCGTTGTTTTTTTTATGCCTAAACCGCCCTGTAATCCGTATTCCTTATTTGTTTCTACGTATAACCTGCCCAACAATCCGTCTTCCTTATTGTTCCTTCCACACGTTGCCCGACCTGAAATCCTCCCGACTCTTGTCCGCCTATGGCATATACACAATAAAAATCCCCATCACCTTTGGCAGGCGATGGGGATTTCGATTGATGTCTTTAGGAATGTGCGCTAAGCGCAGGGTTCCTTAATTATTTTGTTACGTCGGTGAATGTAGCCACACGGTTGAAGTCAACCTCGTCGAAGAGCTTGTCGGTAGCACCCATACCCTCAGTAGACAGGCGAGAAGCAGAGATCTTGTAACGCTTAACGAGAGCGTTCTTCACTGCGTTTGCACGAGCCTCAGAGATCTTCTGGTTGATTTCCTTGCTACCCTCGGGAGAAGCGTAACCCTTGATGAGGATCTTAGCGTCCTTGTGGTTCTTCATGTAGTTTGCAATCATTGCGATGCTTGCATACTGAGCGTTGTCGATAGTGCTCTTGCCCTGACCGAAGATAACGGTAGGCTGCAGCACGTTCTTGTTTTCGTTCACTACAACAGTAGCTTCCTTGCTCTTCTCAGCTGCCAGCTGTGACTGCAGGTCGGCGATAGTCTTGTTGTTGTTGTCGATTGTGCGGTCCTTGTTGGTGTTGTCAGCGCGCAGGTCGTTGATCTTAGCGTTGAGAGCGTCGATTTCAGCCTGGTTGCGAGTGTCAGCAAACTTGAAGTTGTGTGTGCCGTTGCTGTTGCCGAACTTGTAGTTAAGACCTACGAGAACGCCGATAGCAGAGCTGTTAGAGTTGAACTTAATCTTGTTGTCTTCGTTTGCATTGAGTCCGTAAGTGATGTTAGGCTCAATGTAGAGCTGCCATGCCTTAGCAGAACCGAGGTTGAATGCGAAGTCAAGACCGAGCTTGCTTGTAGCCACGTTCTTGCAAGGAGCTGCGTTGCTAGCTGTGTGGAACACGTGTCCCCAGCCGAGACCGTAGATAGCGCTAACCTCGAACACACGGGGAGCACCTTTGTATCCGCCGAACCAGTTGCTGAGGTTGGTTGTTCCCAACACTGATACGTTCAGACCCTTAACGAAAGTTCCGAGGGGACGGAATTCGCTACCCTTGTTGTTGAAGTAAGCCTCTCCCTCAACGGCGAGACCGAATACAGGAGTGAAGTTGCGGCCAACGCGAACACCGAAAGAGGGGTTCAGGTTCTTGAATACTGCAGTGTGAGTAGTCTTGAAGTTCTCTCCAGCGTTAATACCTACATACCAGTTGTCCAGTGTTTTGCTCTCTTCGAGTGCCTGGGCGTTGATGTTCTGTGCTGCGAATGCAGCCATTGCCATCATCAAGTAAATCTTCTTCATAAGTGATTTTATTAATTTTGGTGATTTAGTGTCATCCTAAAAAGCGGCTGCAAAGTAAGTCATTTTTCATCAAACTGCCGAATTGATTACAAAAAAAGACACTTTTTATTCTTGGTTATTAGAGTTTTTTAAGAATTTAACCCCTTGAAAGGCAGTATTTCAGAGCGCAAGGGTTGCCGAATAGTTGCCAGTTGGCAGACAGTAATTCAGATGTATTTGCGACATAGGCGAGTTGGTTGTGTGAAGATGCCTGCCCATATATAATAAGGTATAGAGCATTGGCGGTTTCAATCTCTGTACATAGGATGGCAGATGTTCGTGCTCAAAGTCTCCTGCGTCGTGTCTTTTAAGCCGAGTGTGCAGGTGTCTTTATCGTTCTTCTTTTGTAAATATTTATCACAGCTCCGATTTCAGAAAGTTTTACAAACCTCACTTTTGCAAGTGTTTGGTTTTCAATGTGTTGCAACGGCTAAAAAATATGCATAGGATTTGGGTCAAATATGCATAGGATTTGCCCCAAATTCTATGCATATTTCGGTCAAATCCTATGCATTTTTCGGTCAAATCCTATGCATCCATTTTTGAGGTCAATATTTTTCATAAATTCAGCGGAGGTTGTGCGGCTGAAATCCATGCTTCTTGGGTGACTGTTCAGCGGTCCTTGCGCCCTGCTAAGGGCAGCTGCTTTTTATATGGTTTCATGCAGCTGCCCCTACAGGGCGCAAGTTACCTAATGGCGTAGAAAACCCAGGGCGTTGCCCTGGGCTATGAGTAGTTGCCCTTTGGCTTTCCCTTCGGTCGCCGATTTTCAATTCAGGGCGCAAGAATTGCTGAACAGTGCGAGCCTTTCCATATCTCCATTGGATTTCCATCTAGTTAACATTTGCATGAAGGCTTGACAGTGTCAAGCCCTAGCTTCGCGAAATTCTCGCCAATTTAAATGCTCTGCGAACGAGATTCTCAAATCCTTCAAATCTTGACAGGCACAAGAAATAATATGTACGGGTA
>CAVKVO010000111.1:0-8118 GCA_963659575.1 Prevotella sp. CAG:1031 | reverse complement strand
ACGGGATATTTCGTCCACTCCTTCTCATATTCGGCTATGGCGAGTCCCTCAAACAGTTCTTTGCGTCCCTCGAAAAAGGCATGGAGAGTGGAGGCAAAGAGCGACTTGCCGAACCTGCGGGGACGGCTAAGGAACACATACTTCATGCCCTTGATGAGGAAGTCCGCTATGTATTTGGTTTTGTCTACATAGAGATAATGTTCCTCACGAATTTCGTCGAATGTTTGTATCCCGACAGGATATTTGTTCACTATTTCCACCATAATGTCGTAGTATTTACTTGCAATTATGCCGCTAAGTTACGAATATTTTTCGCATTGTCGCAATATATTCTTTTCTGGATGTTCCATTTTGAAGAACAAATGGTTACATACGCCAAGTTTAGAAGTTTTTGTCTTGCCAAATTCGGTTATACCGATTTTATTTGTTTATATTTGCAATGTAGTAATCCACTAAAAATCATGTGCTATGAAAAAGAAAAAAAACGGTAAGCGAATAGGCAGAAAGGACATAGCCGAGGCTGTGCAGAAACTGTTTTTGGCACATCCGACCGACACGCTGAACTTCAAGTATATCTTCAAGACACTCAAACTGGACACTCACCCGATGAAAATGCTCGCCATCGACACGATGGAGGACATGGCGTGGGACGACTTTCTGACCAAGGTGAGTGAGAATTCATACCGGCTCAACACCAAGACGCAGGTGCAGGAGGGTACGTTCCGCCGCAAGGCCAACGGAAAAAACAGTTTCATACCCTCCGACGGCAGTCAACCGGTGTTCGTGGCTGAGCGCAATAGTATGGCCGCACTGGACGGCGACAAGGTGCAGGTGACATTCCTTGCGCGCCGCCAGAAACACATGAAGGAGGCCATGGTGACCGCCATTATCAAGCGTGCCCACGACACTATGGTGGGTAAGTTGCGCGTGGAAGGCGACCTGGCGTTTCTCATTCCGCAGGCCAATCTTGTGGTGAACGACATCATCATACCTAAAAGCAAGCTCAAGGACGGCAAGACGGGTGACAAGGTGGTGGTGAAGGTGACGCAATGGCCCGACGCTGAGCACCGCAACATCATGGCCGAAGTGGTGGATGTGCTCGGAGAACAGGGTGACAACAACACCGAGATGCACGCCATACTGGCTCAATACGGACTGCCCTACACCTATCCGGAGGACGTGGAGAAGGCCGCTGAGGACATCAAGGCCGAGATAACTCCGAAGGATTTGGAGGAGAGAGAGGATTTTCGCAATGTGTTTACCTGCACCATTGACCCCCACGACGCCAAGGACTTTGACGACGCTCTGTCCATACGCCGCACCGACGACGGCCTGTGGGAAGTGGGAGTACACATAGCCGACGTGTCGCACTATGTCACCGAGGGGTCGATAATAGACAAGGAGGCATACAACCGTGCCACGAGTGTCTATCTCGTTGACCGCACTGTGCCCATGCTTCCCGAACGTTTGTGCAACTTCATCTGTTCGCTTCGTCCCAATGAGGAGAAACTCGCCTACAGTGTGATATTTGCTTTGGACGATGATGCCGACATAAAACGATGGCGACTGGTACACACTGTGATCAAGAGTGACCGCCGATTTGTATACGAGGAGGTGCAGGAAACGCTCGAAAAGAACGGCGTTGTGGACGGTCAGGGCATGCCCGCACCGGCTCCAGGAGCTGACGGTTACAAGGGAGAGTATGCCGCTGAACTGATACAACTCGACCGACTGGCTAAGAAGTTGCGCGAAAAGAGGTTCAAGAACGGTGCCGTGAAGTTTGACCGTGAGGAACTTCGTTTCGACATCGACGAAAAGGGCAAACCAGTGCGCTGCTATTTCAAGAAGTCGAAGGATGCCAACAAACTCGTTGAGGAGTATATGTTGTTGGCCAACCGCACCGTGGCAGAGAGCGTAGGCAAGGTGAAACGCGGTCAGAAACCCAAGACTTTGCCCTACCGTATACACGACCAACCCGATCCTACCAAGTTGGAGACACTGCGCGGCTTTGTGGTGAAGTTCGGTTACAAGATGAAAACCACGGGTACGAAGGGTGCCATATCAAAGAGCCTGAACGCCCTCATGGAGCAGTGCGCCGGCAAGAAGGAGCAAAACCTGATAGAGACCGTGGCGTTGAGAGCTATGATGAAGGCCAAGTACAGTGTACACAACATCGGTCACTACGGTTTGGCGTTTGACTACTATACGCATTTCACTTCGCCCATACGTCGCTATCCCGACACGATGGTGCACCGCTTGCTCACCAGATACCAGAATGGCGGTCGCTCGGTGAACAAGGACCACTACGAGGAGTTGTGCGAGCACTGCAGCGACATGGAGATTGTGGCGCAAAACGCTGAGCGCGACTCCATAAAATACAAGATGGTGGAGTTCATGGCCGACAAGATTGGCAATGTGTACGACGCTCACATCAGCGGCATACAGAGCTACGGCATATACTGCGAGATAGACGAAAACCACTGCGAGGGCATGGTGCCGATGCGCGACCTGGACGATGACTACTACGACTTTGACGAGAAGAACTACTGTCTCATTGGTCGTCGCCATCACAACCGCTACCAACTGGGCGACCCTGTGCGCATCCAAGTGGCCAAGGCTGACATTGAACGCCGCCAACTCGACTTTACTATCGCCGACGAAGACGGAGAAAGAAAGCCGAAGATAAGGAGAAGAAAGTGAAAGAAGTGAAGAGTGAAGAACGAAGAGTGAAGAATTCATGTGCATATGTAGGAGGTACGGCGCCCTCGCCGTATCATTCACGTAACCATTCATTCTAAAAGACAAAACCATATGTCAATACGGTATACGCATAAGGAAGAGCTGTGGAACGCATGGTCGCACGCCGCCGGGATAATCATCGGCGTGGGTGTGGGCGTGGCATTCCTCGTGTTTTGCTTCCGCTACGGCAACGGTTGGGCACGCCTCGGAGTGATGCTCTACCTGTTCGGTATGCTCGGTTCATACATCGCGTCGACCGTATATCACGCCACACCTCGCCGCAGCAAGTGGCGCGAACGGTTGCGCCGGTGGGATCATGCCGCCATATATTGGCACATAGCCGGGTCGTATTCGCCACTCACACTGATAGCCCTGCGGCAACAAGGAGGATGGGGATGGGGACTGTTCGGTTTCGTATGGCTGTGCGCCGTGGTGGGAACGGTGATGAGTTTCACCCGTTTGAAGGAGCACAGCAACCTTGAAACGGCCTGTTTCGTGGGCATGGGACTGTCGGTGCTCGTGGCCTTCAAACCCCTCATTCATTGCGTCAATGCCGCAACGGTGTGGCTCATTGTGGCCGAAGGCGTGTGCTACATCACCGGAGCATGCTTCTACACACTACGCAAGCGGCGGTATATGCACACGGTGTTCCACTTTTTCGTGCTCCTTGGCAGCCTTTGCCACATAGCGGCAGTGTGGGATGTGCTCATAAAGTTTCTGGACTAACGTTCATATAGCTAAACCTAAAACATAAATATGAAGAATAAAAGTAACCGTATAGTAGGCCATAGAGTGCTGTTGCTGGTGGCTGTGTCGCTGTTTTTTGCGGCAGTGTCGACCGCGCAGAGCGTGAAGAAAGAGATAGCTGGCAACATCCGACTGTCGGGAAGCAACCTTTTGGCCTATCCCAATCCGAGTCCAAACGGACTTACCCCTGTGCCAAAGGATCTGCATCCGTTCTACATAAGCCACTACGGTCGCCACGGTTCGCGCTATCTGATAAGCCGGAGCGACTATGATAAGCCGTGCGAAACGTTGGCTGAGGCCGACAGTTTGGGCAAGTTGACACCGCTGGGGCGTGACGTTTTGAGGCGCATACGGTTGCTGCGCGATGAGGCTGCAGGACGTTTGGGCGAACTCACTCCGCTGGGAGCTGAGCAGCACCGCGCCATAGCCCGACGGATGTACGGGCGCTTTCCGGAGGTGTTCAGTGGCAACGCCGTGGTGGATGCCAAGAGTACGGTGGTGATAAGGTGCATCCTCTCGATGGAAAACGAGCTGCAGGAACTGGCAAGGCTCAATCCGCAACTCATCATACGCCACGACGCGAGTCAGAGTGATATGGACTATCTGAACCACAGTGACCGCGGACGGTCGCGCGGACGCCGCAATAATGATGCGAAGGAGGCTCTCGACAAGTTTTATGATGCCAATGTAGACTGGAAGAGTCCTATGGCGAGACTGTTCAACGACACTGCTTATGTGAGCCAAAACGTTGATGCGCGGCAATTGAACGACAAGCTGCTCAAACTCGCATCGAGCATACAGAACTGTCCGAGCAGTTCGTCGATAACCCTCTACGACGTGTTCACCGACAAGGAACTGTACGGCTACTGGCGTGCCGGCAACGCCTCTTGGTATGCCGGGTATGGCTTCTGCACGCTCAACGGCGGCAAGAAGCCTTATTCGCAGAGCCATTTGCTGCGCAAGATGATAGAAGAAGCCGACAGTTGTCTGGCTCTTGAACACCCTGGAGCCACGCTCCGCTTCGGCCATGAGGTATGTGTGTTGCCGCTCGTGTGCCTGATGGGCATCAACGGATATGACCTCAAGACCGACGATTTTGAGTCGCTGGAGCGCAAGGGCTGGGTCAACTACCGCATATTCCCTATGGGTTCCAACGTGCAACTCGTGTTCTTCCGCAAGGACAAGGACGACAAAGACATTTTCCTAAAGGTGCTTCTCAACGAGAATGAAGCCACTCTGCCCGTCAAAACCGACTGCGCTCCGCTCTACAGATGGCGCGACGTGAGGAAATACTTGATGGACAAATTGAGTGAAGAGTTAAATTGAGTGAAGAGTGAAGAACGAAGAGTGAAGAATTCATGTGCCTTTATGCTGCCATTTAATTCTTCACTCTTCGTTCTTCGTTCTTCGTTCTTCACTCTTCGTTCTTCACTTAGCTCCTATATCATCATAAAAGCTTTGTATTATGGCCTTTGCGCGATTGATGCGTCGGCGTGTCAGTTCCGGATTGGCGCTGTTGTTGGCAGGATGGTCTTCGGCTGTGCGGTTGCCGATGAGGTCATAGACGGTGCAACCAGTGCTGTCGGCCAGACCGAAACCCTCCTTGAAGGTGAAGAACGCAAAGGGATATTTATAGTCGGGACTGAAAATGTCGCGGCTGAAAGTATAGTCTTTGTGCGGCAAACGCAGTTGTCCGAGCAGCGTGGCGGCCATGTCGCTCTGGTTCATCAGCGTGTTCACCACCCTGTGTTGCGCCACTGCACCTCCAATCCATAGCATTGTGTTGTGGTGGTGCTGCTCGTGGTCTATGCCTAAGGGATAGACAAAACCGTGGTCAGGTATACATACGATGAGCAGATTGCGCCACAGCGGCGTGCGGCGTATGCTTTCCACAAAGCGTCCGAGACAATCGTCGGTAAAGGCAAAGGCGTTTGGTATCTGTTCCTTCAGTCTGTGGTACGGCACAACAAACGGTTCGTGGCTGCTCAGCGTCAGATAGCCTATGTGCCAAGGTTCGCTTTTCTGCGCCTTAGCCATAGAGAGCAGCCGGTTGAAGGTCACGTTGTCGTTGGCTCCCCAGGGGTTATCCTTGCGCTGTTGGGCCGGAAAATCCACGTCGCTCACTATGTTGGCGTAGCCGCCGGTGCGCAGATAACTCTTCATGTTGGTGAAATTGATGTCGCCGCCATACAGGAAACTGCTCGTATAGCCCACACTGTTGAGCGTTGAGGCGAGGCATGGCAGTGTGCGACTCTTCGCCGGAAGTTTCATCACCGACAGAGTTGGGAAACTGGGATAGCCGCTGAGCGTCGATACTGTGCCGCGGTCGGTGCGGAAACTGTTGGAGTAGCAGTGCGTGAAGAGCACTCCCTCTGTGGCTAGCCGGTTGTAGTTGGGCGATATGTCGTCGCGTCCGCCCACGGCTTTTATGAACCGTCCGCCGTAACCCTCCATTATTATTACGATGATGTTTGGCCTTGTGGTGTTGAGCAGCGCCGTTGTGTCGTTTTCGGTAGACGGATAGAGACCGTCAAACAGCCGTTTGCGCTCATCCTCTGCAAAGTAATTAAATTCGTCGCCGTAGTTTTCCACCTTGTCGAGCGACGCTATCATGCTGAACACCGGGTTGATGGCCGAGTGGTTCAGATATTCATCTTCGGAGAAATACACCTTGCCAACGTTGGCGGTAGACTCGCCCAAACCTCCACGAATGCTTATTGCCAACGGTCCGATGAGTGCCACGAGCACCAGCGACAGCACCGTTTTGCGTCGCCATCCGTCCACTGGTTGCAACTCTCTCGGTGTTGCCCATCGCAAAAGCCACACCAACAAGGCGGCGTAAAGCACTATCAGCACTATTCGCAGAGCCATGTAGCCCACGGAAACGCTCGCAAAGGCATCCTTAGGCGTGTCGATATAGTAGAAAACGGTGGCGTCGAGTTTGAATTTCCAAAAGGGATAGAGCGACGTGTCGGCCACAAAAGCGAGCGCAATGGCTGTGGCTATTATAACGTAGTAGGCGGTTGAAAGTCGGCGCAAGGCTATTCGCCACGGCAGCCACGCCGACACAATGGTGAAAAGCAGCGGAAGGGCTATGAGATAGCCAGCCACGGGAATGTCGAGAAGCAGTCCGTTGGCCATCACTTGCAGACAGTCGCCTATGCCGTAGTGCGACCCTTGCGGAGCGTCGGCCAGCATGAAAACGGGCTTTTGCAGCACAAACACGGCCAGCATGAGAGCATACAGCCTAAGGAGAAAAAGCAGTCTTGTCTTCATCGTTTAGTGTCTTTTGTGACGGTTTTGGTGTCTTTCGTAAGGTCGTTTACCGTCACTTCACTCGTATTAGCGTCAGTCCGTCGCGCAGAGGCAGCATCACGCACTCCACTCTCGCGTCGCTTGCCACCATGTCGTTGAAGCGTTCTATGCCCACGGTCTGCTGGTCTTTGTCGTAAGAGTGGTCCACCACGTGACCGTCCCACAGCGTGTTGTCGGCTAAAATAAGTCCGCCGGGACGCACTACGGACAGAGCCATCTCATAAGCCTCGATATATTTGCGCTTGTCGCCGTCGAGAAAAGCCAGGTCGAAGCTCACTCCGAGCTTGGGTGCCTCGGTCACTGCGTCGCCAATGATGAACTCTATGCGGTCGGCCACAGGACTGTTTTCTATCCACGGCCGGGTAAAATCTTCCTGTTCGTCGTTTATCTCAAAGGTGTAGACCTTGCCGCCTTCGGGCAGTCCCTCGGCCAGACAGATGGCACTGTAGCCGCTGAACGTACCCACCTCCAGCACGTTTCTTGCTCCGCTTATGGCCACAAGCATCTTCAGCAGTCGCCCTTGCAGGTGGCCACTGGCCATGCGTCCGTGGAGCAACTGTATGTTTGTGGCGCGGTAGAGGCGGTAGAGATAGTCGCCCTCAGGCTCTATGTGGCTCAATACATAGTCGTCGAGTGATGCGTAGTCCATCGGCTTATTGCTTGTGTCTCAACAGTGCTTCGAGCGCGAGACGGTAGGAGTCGAGTCCGAAACCGCATATCACGCCCAGACAGGCGCACGATATAAATGAGTGATGGCGAAACTCCTCGCGCTTGTGAACGTTGGATATGTGAACCTCAACAGCCGGGCAGCGCAGCGAGCGCAGGCAGTCTTGCAGGGCTATGCTGGTGTGTGTGTAGGCTCCGGCGTTGAGTATCACGCCGTCAAACGTGAAGCCCACCTCTTGCAACTTGTTTATCAGTTCGCCCTCGATGTTGCTCTGATAGTAGTCTATCTGCACGTCGGGGTAGTCTGCGCGCAGCGTTTTCAGGTAGCTTTCAAACGAGTCGCTGCCATAAATGCCCGGTTCGCGCACTCCGAGAAGGTTGAGGTTGGGTCCGTTGATTATCTGTATCTTCATGCTTTTTGTTTAGGTTTTGATATGAAAGATGTGTGCAAAGTTAGCGAATATCAACGGTTTGGATAATCAGTTGGCAGCGCAAATTTTTACGAATTGTCCAAAACCTTTGAAAGAAGTGTACAGCGGTTGGTGCAAAAAGGTGCTTTAGTGTTAACTTTGCAGCAAAGCTATATTGAATAAGAATATGGAAAACGGCAAGAAGACCGACGGAAACAACATTGCGGCGCGCTATGTGCGC
>CAVKVO010000110.1:0-8185 GCA_963659575.1 Prevotella sp. CAG:1031 | reverse complement strand
TTTATAAAATCACGGCTCACAGCATAGGAGGTACGGCGCCCCCGCCGTATCATTCGTGCGAAAATGTTTATAAAATCACGGCTCACAGCATAGGAGGTACGGCGCCCTCGCCGTATCATTCGTGCTCATGTGGCATATTCTTTCGCTCTTAACGAGCGATGGGATCGGCGAGGGCGCCGACCCTCCTAAGCGGCGCACGTTTCTGCCTGTAGTAGGCAATAAAAAAAACTTACCAACATCACATAACCCACTATGAAACAAACGACCGAACAGGAAGCTTTGGCAAAACTGGCTGCACTGTGCTCCAGATCAGAGCACTGCTCCTATGACATGACTGTGAAAATGGAGCGATGGGGACTGGACAGTGAGGCGCAGGCACGGGTGTTGAAACGGCTTGTGGACGGCAGATATGTTGACGACAGGCGGTTTGCCCAGGCTTTTGCGCTCGACAAGGTGCGCTACGACAAGTGGGGACGACGCAAGGTGGAACAGGCGTTGTGGGCGAAACGTATTGACGAGGATATAAGGCACGACGTGCTCGACAGTATAGACCAGGACGAATATGCCAAGGTGTTGCGCCCGTTGCTGCAAAGCAAGAGTCGCAGCGTCAAGGCCGGCAGTGACTATGAGAAGAGGATGAAACTGGTGCGCTTTGCTCTCGGACGCGGTTTCGACATGGACACCATAAACCGGTGCCTCGACATGGAGGACGACATGGATGAAAATGATGAGTGGTAGGATATGGAGCCGACTGCTCGACGTGGTGGCGCCGCGCTCCTGCCAAGTGTGCGGAGTGCGGTTGTCTATCTCCGAATGGGGCATCTGCGCAGCCTGCAACCGCCATCTGCCGCGCACGGGTTTTGTTCTAACGCCGCAAGACAACGAGTTGGCACGTGAGTTTTGGGGACTGGCTGATGTTGACAGGGCTGCTTCTTTGCTCTATTATACTCCCAAATCGGACACGGCACGTCTGATATACGCCCTCAAATACTTCTCCCGACCGGACATCGGCATCACTCTTGGCAGGATTATGGCCACGGAGTTTGCCCCTCATGGGTTCTTCGACGGAGTGGATGCGCTCCTACCAGTGCCGCTCACCCGACGGCGCAGGCGACAGAGGGGTTACAACCAGAGTGAACACATTGCCCAAGGCATAAGTGATGTGACGGGAATACCGGTGGATACGGTTTCGCTCGTGCGCAAGAAGTACACGGTGAGTCAGACTCATCTCAGTTGGCGCGAGAAGAAAGAGAATGTAGCAGACTCGTTCGGACTGTCGCCCGAGGCCGACCTTGACGGCAAACACGTGATGGTTGTGGACGACATAATCACGTCGGGAGCCACAATACTGTCGTGCATAGCGGCCATTACCGAACAGAAAGTAAAGGCTGTGAGCGTGGTTTCGGTAGGATTTACGAAGACGTAGAAACAGAAAGTTGCATTGATTTTCCAGTTGGGAAATAGCGGTCTTTATGCTTGTATCACCGTAATCATTTTGTTTTGTGCATAAAGACAAACCGCAGCAACAGGAAGTTTATCGGGACAACAACCACCATGACCGCAATGGGCGACAACCATTCGCCCAAACCCATCCAGAGAAACAGATTGAGCAGACCTATCTCAAGCAGATAGTTGATGGCGTGGCTGCCCACAAAACCGGCGGCATTCTTCTTTGACGGATGCTTGCGGAAGGTGAAAAAAGTGGTCATGGCGTAGTTGAACACCAGTCCTACGCAATAGCCTATGCTGTATGACACGTTCGGTCCGGCATAGAGCATGGCCAAGCAGTATGCTCCGTAGTGTACAAGACTCGAAAGGGTGCCCGTGATGCCGAAGCGGAACACGCGCCAAAACTCGTCCTTGAGCTGCTGCTTGGTGTATTTCATTCGAGAATCTCCTGGATATTGTATAGCGGACGATTCTTCACTTCCTTATAAATCTTTCCGATATATACGCCTACAATGCCGATGCTGATGAGGTTGAGACCACCGATGAGCCAGATGCTCAAGATGAGAGAAGCCCATCCGGGAACGGCTGTTCCGGCTACGATGGCGTGCACCACATACACTCCGATGCCCAGACAGATGAGGATGAAGAGCAGTCCGAGGTAGATGATTCCGTATATGGGTTTGACGGAAAACGATGTGATGCCGTCGAGAGCGAGGCTGAGCATCTTTGCTAATGTGTATTTCGACGAACCTGCGGAACGCTCGCTGATGGTGTCGTTGACGGTTGTGGAGTTGAGTCCGATGGTGGGAATGATGCCGCGGAGATACAGATTTTTCTCCTTATACTTAGACAACATCTCCAGTGCGCGGCGACTCATGAAGCGGAAGTCGGCGTGGTTGTATATGCTGTTGACTCCCATCTTGGCCTGCAACTTATAGAAAGCCACGGCGGAAAGACGCTTGAGCAGAGGGTCGGCAGTGCGCGACACCTTCACTCCATACACAATGTCGTAGCCCTTTTCGTAGTCGTCAATCATCTGCGGTATGGCTTTCAGGTCGTCCTGAAGGTCGGCATCGATGGTGATGGCAGCGTCGGCACGGTCTTTGGCCACCATCATTCCTGCCATTATGGCACTCTGATGACCCACGTTGTGGGCAAGGTTGACACCGTGCACAAACTTGTTTTCCTTGTGCAGACGACTGATTATCTCCCAAGTGTGGTCGCGGCTTCCGTCGTTGACAAACAGAAAAAAGCTGTCTTCCGTTATCTTTTTGTCCTTAATCAGTGCGTTGAAAAGCTCAGTGAGCCTCTTCACCGACGACTCAAGCACCTCCTCTTCGTTGTAGCAGGGCGACACGATGGCAAGTCTTATCATAGCTCTTTCTTCTTTAGGTGGGTTCTAAAAATTAGTTTTGGTGGATTAATTTGCAGAACCCTTCTTTAGTTCTACAAACTCCTCGAACGTTATGAACTCGCTACCACGGTTGAGCAGCATCTTGATGAGGCGGTCGAGCCGTTGGAACATCTGTTCGCCACTGTGGTTCTTGATGATAAACGGCATCTTGAACTCCGGGTGTTCCTTCAGTGCGAAGAACTCCCAGGGATGGAAATAGGTCACGAAATAGCCGTCGTGGTTGATTACACGGCGCACCATTGCATGATATAAACATTCGGGAAGATTGTGGAGTGCCAACCAAAACAGCGGAAACCTGATTATGGGTGTCACCGATGCCGGTATCTGCATCACGCTGCCTTTCATAAACCAAGTGCGCGGCGAGTTGAGGTGCATATACCTGCCGGGTATAAACGCCGGATTGAGCGAAGAATTGTAGGTGTAGCCCATGCGCTCAATCTCCTCGTCGCTCACGGGAAACATCCTAGGCTGTCGATAGCCGTAGGCCACTCGGCCAGTAGCGTGCTCCAGCGTTTCTTTCGACTCCTTCACGTCGGTGGCTTTAGGTCGCCAGTGGTCCACACCGTGGCAAGCTACCTCGTGACCCTCGTCCATGATGCGCTGTATCACCTCGGGCGCGTGCTTCACGAAATTGGCTGTGCAGAAGAATGTGGCTCTCACATTGTTCTGTTTCAGACAGTCGAGTATGCGGTTGGTGCCATAAACCGACACCTTCATTCCTTCTTCGAGTGAGAAGTCCACACCGTGCTCGCGCGGCACGTCAAACTCCTCGGTGTCAAAGCTCAATAGTATCTTTGCTTTGTCCATTCGCTGTTGTTTCTGTGTAGTAATGCTCAAAAACAACTTGAGCAAGTTATTCTTTTCACATTACTTGTCTGTTAATGTTAGGCAAAGTTACACCAAAAAAACGGTAATGCAAAATAAGTAGGGTTTTACTAATGTTTGCTGATTACGTGGATTTTAGCTAATTTTGCCACCCTCAACATATAGCGATATACAAAAGATGGACAGTGCAAATGCAAACAAGGGTGCGTTTTTGGTGCGCGCCAAACGATTTTTCGAGCGACCTTTCTTCAGCGATCCCCGCACATTGTTGTGGCTGTGGCTGCTTTTAGGCTTGGTTTCTTCGCTCATGAAGTTTCACAAGTGCAACAACTTCCTTATCTTCAAATATGTCTTTTGGCACGCCTTCGACGGTCTTTCGCTCTACGCTCCATACCCGTTGGAGTATGGTGACACCAACCATTACGGCCCTTTCTTCAGCCTTATCATAGCTCCGTTTGCCGTATTGCCACATCCCCTTGGACTCATATTCTGGCACGTGCTCATGGCTTTGGCCTTGTTTGTGGCCATACGCAAACTGCCAATGGCGCAGGGCAAACAGATTTTCATCTATTGGTTTTGTGCCCACGAACTGCTCACGGCACTGTTCATGAGCCAGTTCAACATCATCATAGCCGCCATCATCGTGGCTTCGTTCTACTGTGTTGAAAAGGAAAAGGACGTAACCGCCGCCTGTTTCATCATGATTGGCACCTTCGTCAAACTGTATGGCATCGTTGGCCTGGCCTTTTTCTTCTTCTCAAAGCACAAGGTGAAGTTCGTTGCCGCACTGATAGGGTGGGCTGCCGTGTTCTTCGTGCTGCCAATGCTGATAAGTAGTCCGGAATATATCGTGGACCAGTATAAAGAATGGTATCTGAGTTTGAGTGAAAAGAACATGGACAACATGTTCAGCGGCGGCACAAACCAGTCGCTCTTAGGCTTGGTGCGCAAGATTTCTCACGTGGCCACCTATTCTGACCTGTGGCTCATCGTGCCCGGAATCCTCGCTTTCTGCTATCCCTACCTGCGCTTTGGCCAGTATCGCAACCTCGCTTTCCGCTACGCATTCCTTGCTTCCACGCTCATGTTTGTGGTGTTGTTCAGCACTGGTAGCGAGTCGAGCACCTACATCATCGCCCTTCTTGGCGTCGCTATATGGTATGTCACCGCTCCGTGGAAGCGCAACCGTTGGGACATAGCTCTCATGGTGTTTGCCTTTATCCTCACGAGTATGTCGCCGAGCGACCTCTTCCCAGCTTTCATCCGCAAGAACTATGTGCAGCCCTACGCCCTAAAGGCCTTGCCCTGCGTACTGGTTTGGTTCAAACTTGTTTATGAAATGGCAACCAAAGACTACGCCGACAAGACTTCCAAACCGATAGAGGTGGAAGCCTAAGCAATGTTGGGAAAACGTGTCCAAGTCGTTTTCCCAACATTTTCGATACAATTACTGCACTTTCCCATAGTTCGGAAGAACAAAAATCCGCTTCCTCGGTAGGACTATTGCGCCAACTTGGGAAGTAAAAATGCGCCAACTGAGGAAGCAAAAATGCGCCAACTGGGGAAGCAAAAGTGCGCCAACTGAGGAAATGAAATACGTCCAACTGAGGAAATTTGGAAATAGAGTAGTATCTTTGCACCTGTAAACCAAACGTTTGGAAGATGGAGTATAAGCATAGAATTGCAGACAAAATGCTTGCTAAGAAATTGGCAAGCAAGGGTGCAGTGTTGATAGAAGGTCCTAAATGGTGCGGCAAAACAACCACTGCGGAGCAACAAGCGAACAGTATCTTGTATATGGACAATCCCGCCTCGTTGGAAACAAACCTGCAGATGGCGGAGATAGATGCCTCTGTGTTGTTGGATGGCGGCACACCCCGGTTGATTGATGAATGGCAGTTGGCACCCAAACTTTGGGATGCGATAAGATTTGAGGTCGACCATCGGCATGAGGTGGGCCAGTTTGTACTGACGGGTTCGGCAGTTCCTGCGGAAGAAAAGGATATGCACCATTCCGGTACGGGGCGGTTCAGTTGGTTGACGATGCGTCCTATGAGTCTGTATGAGTCGGGCGAATCAAACGGAAAGGTGAGTCTTGCGCATTTGTTTGAGACTCCCGAGAAGATAGTTGCCGTAAATAAACTGAAGATAGACGACCTTGCTTTCTTGATTTGTCGTGGCGGCTGGCCTTTTGCCTGCGGTTTGCGTGGCGAGGCGGCTTTGGCGCAAGCCTTTGATTATGTGGATGCCGTTATCAAGAAAGACGTTTCGAGGGTAGACGGAGTGAACCGCAATGTTACTTCCATCCGACTGCTGTTGCGTTCATACGCCCGCAATCAAGGTTCGCAGGCAACTATCGGAACCATTGTTGCCGACATGATGACAAATGACGAAAATGAAATCAGTGTGAAGACAGCGGGCAGTTACTTGGATGCGTTGCGCAAGATATTCGTCATTGAGGACTCTGAGGCATGGAATCCTAACTTGCGCTCCAAAACGGCAATACGTACCGCTAATACCCGATACTTCATAGATCCGTCAATTGGAACGGCAGTCTTGGGACTTGGACCTAAAGACCTTGTCAACGACCTCAACACGATGGGACTTTTCTTCGAGACTCTTTGTGTAAGAGACCTTCGCGTTTTTGCTGACGCATTGGATGGAGAAGTGTATCATTACCGCGACAAGAACGGATTGGAGTGTGACGCGGTGGTGCATCTCCGCAATGGCAAGTATGGACTCGTGGAAGTGAAGTTGGGTGGTGATAGACTGATTAATGAAGGTGCAGCGAACCTGATAACTCTTGCGGGGAAAATCAACACCGAAAAAATGAACGAACCTTCTTTTATGATGGTGCTTACGGGAACGGGCGATTATGCTTATCGACGGAAAGATGGAGTGTATGTGGTTCCTGTAGGATGCTTGAAAGACTAATAAAACATACATTCCGGACGTGAACCATATTGATTCTGTCCGGAATGTATGTGATTTTTGTATAACGTGAACCTCGTTTACTTCACTGGAATATCCTCAAGAGTCTTCTTGAGCAGCTCCCAGAAGGGGGATACGGTGGGGATGTAGCACCGCTCGTTGGTGGTGTGGGGCGAACGGAGCGTGGGTCCGAGCGACACAACGTCGAGGTGAGGATACTTGCCGAGGATGATGCTGCACTCCAGTCCGGCGTGGTCCACCTGCTCGATGGCGTCTTCCTTGAACAGTTCCTTGTATTCCTTCTCCAACAGTTTCAGTATCTCGCTGTTCGGATTGGGGTCCCATCCGCCGTAGCTGCCGCTGAACGACACCTTCATTCCAGCCATGTTGAAGCTGCTCTGCAAGGTGTAGGCGATGTATTCCTTCATGCTTTCGCGCGACGAACGAGCCAGAATCTGTATGGCAGCCTTGCCGTCGGCGATGTCGATGATGGCCAGGTTTGACGACGTTTCCACCACAGTGGGGAACGAAGGTATCATGCGCATCACACCGTTGTGGCAGGCATAGATGGCGTCGATCAGGTTGTCCTGTATCTCTGCCGGTACGATTGTGGCAGGCGTGTCTGCGGTTTCGGCTGCGAAAGACAGTCCGCTCTCGATGCCGTGATACTCGCTTGTGAAGGTGTCCTTATAGGTTTCCACGAGTTTCTTCACCTCTTCAGCCTTGTCGGAGGGCACGCAGATAACGGTTTCGCACTCGAAAGGTATGGCGTTGCGCATGTTTCCGCCGTGCCATGTGGCCAAGCAAGCGCCGAAGCGAGCTATGGCGTCGCGCACGAAACGAGCCATCAGCTTGTTGGCGTTGGCGCGGTTTTCGTGGATTTCCAGTCCTGAGTGGCCTCCCTTGAGACCCTTCAGAGTAATCTTCAGAGCCTCGTAGCCAGCCTTGGCAGCCTCTTCCTTGAACTCCATCTGTGCTGTGATGTCAATGCCTCCGGCACTTCCGATTACGAACTTGCCCCATGTTTCAGAGTCGAGGTTGAGCAGGATGTCGCCGTTGAGCTCTCCTTCGGGCAGGTCGTTGGCTCCGTACATACCCGTTTCCTCGTCGGCCGTGATCAGTCCCTCAATAGGACCGTGCTTGAGGGTCTTGTCTTCCATGATGGCCATGATGGCTGCCACTCCGATACCGTCGTCAGAGCCGAGCGTGGTGCCCTTGGCTTTCACCCATTCGCCGTCGATATAGGTCTCGATGGGGTCGGTCTCAAAGTTGTGTGTGCTGTCTTTCGACTTCTGGGGCACCATGTCCATGTGAGCCTGGAGTATCACTCCCTTGCGGTTTTCCATTCCCGGCGATGCCGGTTTGCGCATAACGATGTTGTTTCCGGCATCCTTGAACGCCTCCACTCCGGCTTTCTGTGCGAAGTCGAGCAGGAATTGCTGTACTTTCTCAAGGTGTCCTGACGGGCGTGGCACTTTGGTCAGCTCGTCAAAGTTGCGCCAGATGCACTCCGGCTTCAGGTTTCTGATTTCGCTCATAAGGCAATAAATTTATTTTGTATGGTTT
>CAVKVO010000109.1:0-8197 GCA_963659575.1 Prevotella sp. CAG:1031 | reverse complement strand
TGAGGTCGATGGTGTCGTGATGGGTCACGGCGTTGTTCATGTTGAGCTTTATGGCAATGGTCTCCCCGGGTTTGTAGCCACGCTTGCCCTGACCGTGACGCTTGTTGAAGTCGGCGAAAAGAGCCTTCCACGCCTTCTTGGCCGACTTCTCTCCAGTCACTGTCTCAATGGCCTGGCGCACCATACGGTCGGCCTTGTCCTGCGAGTTCCATCGGTCTTCAACCCACAACCCGGTTTCGCCGTCCCACGTGGCCACGCCCGGACAGTGAACCCACGCCACACGGCCGGGCTTCACGCCGATGCCTTTGCCCACAGGTTGGTTTATTCCCGCCATCAAAGGTGGTCTTTTTTGCGCATTGGCTGCAACGGAGCATAGCAGCAACGCCAATGCAAGGAGTGTCTTTTTCATACGATTTCGATTGTAGTGTAAATGCTTGTGTTTTGCAAAGTTACACAATATGTGGGAGCAACGGGCGAGATGGTGAGAAAAAAGCGCCCGTTTACGATGCGTAAATGGCCCACTTACGGGTGCTAAGTGGCCCACTTACGATACGAAAGGCGGCGGTTTACGAATCGCAAACCGCCGCCTTTCATATCGAGTGTGTTATTGTTGTGTTCTATTTATCGCTTTATCACCGTGCCGTGCTGCCCGTCGATGGCCGTGGCAAGCGTTATCACCACGCGCCCGACACCAGCATCCACTGCGGCAAGTGCATTTTCCAACTTCGGTATCATGCCGTCGGCCACAGTTCCGTCTGCCACATAGCAGTCGAAATCTGTACGGGTGATTACTGGTATCACGCTACTATCGTCGTTGGCATCGGCCAACACTCCGGGTTTTTCGAAACTGTATATCAGCGTAACGTCATACTTCTGAGCCAAGGCGCGAGCCGCCTCCGAAGCCATAGTGTCGGCATTGGTGTTGAGCATTGTACCGTGACCGTCGTGAGTGAGCGGTGCGAGCACTGGGGCCACTCCGCTCTCTACGAGTTGCGAAAGGGCATCGGCATCCACCTTGTCCACGTCGCCAACGAAGCCGAAGTCCACTCCGTCCTTCACTGGACGTTTGTGCGACCGCACCACATCCATGTCGGCTCCGGTGAGTCCGAGTGCGTTGACTCCGCACGATTGTAGCTTTGCCACGATGTTTTTGTTGACCAAACCGCCGTAAACCATCGTCACCACACTGAGCATATCGCTGTCGGTGATGCGTCGTCCGCCTACCATGTGGCTCTCAATGCCCATGAGCGACGCCACCTGTGTGGCTCTTCTGCCGCCGCCATGCACGAGCACCTTGCGCCCTTCTATCTGGCTGAAATCACTGATCAGACGGCTCAGCCGGGCTTCATCCTCGACCACTGCGCCGCCAACCTTTACTATTGTAAGTCTCTCTTTCTTGTTTGTCATGTGGCAAAGGTACGTAAAATATCGCTTGCGTATTTAATCAAAGGTGCGAAAGGAAGTGAAATTACTGCAAAGTCCACTCGTAGACAGGCTTTATCGTGACGGTCACTCCGTCTATTTCCTTCTCCTCATACTCGTGGTCGGTCAACAAAAGCAGATTCTTGCACTTGGTTTGCTTGTGAGCAAGCAGCAGTCCGTTGATTTCTCTCTTTCTGGTTTTCTCGTTTGAAATGTCATACGACACCTGTATGCACTGCACAACCCTATTGCCGTCGCACACCACGAAATCGCATTCTCCCGACCTGTCCTTCAGATAGTATACGTCCCATCCTTCGTAGTTGCACTTGCGGACAAGGTGGAGCAGCACAATGGTTTCCAGTCGCCATCCCAAGTTTTCACCGGCAAAGGCGTTTTCTCTCTTGTTCATCAATGCCACATCCACCGCATACAGCTTTTCCTGTGTCACACGTATCTTGCTCTTTGCGGAATATTTTTTCACTCCTATCAGAAGATAGGCCTGCTTGAGATAGTCTATATAGTTTCTTACGGTATGGGGAGACTTGAATCCAAACGTGTTGGCAAGTTCGTTGACCGAGGGCACTATGGGCGACACGTTAAGCAGATGGTTTGCCATGTTCTCAAAGTTCGCGGTGAAAGAGATTTTGTAACGCTGCTCAATGTCTCTTTTCAGTACATTGCCGACAAGGTTTGATATATACACCCGCGAGTTCTTGACGAGTGGCAGTTCAGGAAAACCTCCTTGGCGTAGATATTCGTCAAACGCCGCTCTGCGCAAGGCTATCTCTTTTGTGGTGAAACCATCGGCATCCACCTTTTTCATGGCGCAGTATTCTTCAAAGGAAAACGGATACAGCGGTATCTCGCAACTCCTTCCCGTCAAGTGCGTGGCGAGGTCGTTGCTCAACAACTTGGCGTTGCTACCGGTCAGCACCACGTGCATCTTGTTTCTTAGCAAGCGGTTGACAAACAGAGGCCAACCTTCAATGTTCTGTATCTCGTCAAAAAAGACGTAGCGGAAGTCGCCGTATATCTTGTAAAGCACTTCCACGACATCATTCAGTTGACTGTCCTGCAATCCCGCAAGGCGCTCATCATCGAAGTCCACATAGGCAAAAGTCTCCCCTATGTGTTGCAACACTTGGAAGCACAAGGTGGATTTGCCGCAGCGGCGAACACCAACAACGACTTGCGCCTGCGGACTTCCAAGGTCCACAAGCTGCTCTTCACGACGGGCGCAAAGCTGCTCTTCCTGTCGTCTTCTGATTTCTTCCTTTTGGTCACTCAGAACAATCTCTAGGTTTCTTTTGTCCTTAACTTCCTGTTCCATAGGTGCAAAGATAATCAAAAGAACTTTTCGAACGCCTTATTTTGCAAGTTTTTGACCCTCCCGAATGCCTTATTTTACAAGTTTTGGGTGTTTCCGAACGCCTTATTTTGCAAACAAAGAGGGAGAATTTGGGGCGGTTGATAGAGTAAAAACAGCCGTCTTGATTACATGAGATTGGCGTTGAGAGTGTAGATTCTCTCTCGTCCATAAACACAAAGGAGCCACCGCGATTGATTTTGCGATGACTCCTTTGTGTTTTTGTGGTTCGTTATTATGGGCACGTTGCGCCTAAAACAAGTGTTTTCCGCAACGGTTTTGGGTGATAACCCGAATGGCTTTCGGTGCGTTGCGCCCTATTCCAAGTAGGTGTCTTATTCCAAGTAGGTATATCCGTAGAGTCCGGAGCGATAGTTGGACAGGAATTCCTTGCCTTCCTCAAGAGTAATCTTGCCTTCCTTGACACTCTTCGACACCCAAATCTCCAGTTGGCGCACGAGTTTCTTGGGGTTGTACTGCACATAGTCGAGCACTTCTGCCACTGTTTCGCCGTCAAATACCTGGTCGATGTTGTATTTGCCGTCCTTCACGCTTATGTGTACGGCGGTGGTGTCGCCAAACAAGTTGTGCATATCGCCGAGGATTTCCTGATAAGCTCCCACGAGGAACACGCCCAGATAGTAGGGTTCGTTGCGCTTCAGCGTGTGTACAGGCAGTATGTGCGAGTTGTTTCGGTTGGTCACGAAGTTGGTTATCTTGCCGTCACTGTCGCAGGTGATGTCCTGAATGGTTGCGCTGCGAGTGGGTCGCTCGTCGAGTCGCTGCAAGGGAACGATGGGGAACAACTGGTCGATAGCCCAAGAGTCGGGCAGAGACTGGAACAGAGAGAAGTTGCAGAAGTACTTGTCGGCCAACAGTTTGTCCAGGTTCACCAGTTCCTCCGGCGTATGTTTCAGGTGTTTTGCCAAGATATTTATCTCGTGACAAACGCTCCAGTACATCTTTTCTATCTCGGCGCGGTTCTTGAGGTCGAGTATTCCGTGGCTGAACAGTTCCAGTGCTTCCTCGCGAATCTGCTCCGCGTCGTGCCAATCCTCAAGCATTGTGCGCGGATTGAGGTTGTCCCAAATGTCGTAGAGGTCCTTCACGAGCTGGTGACTGTCGGCATCCGGCTCAAACTCCTCAGGCATTTCGGGCAACGAAGCCGTTTCGAGCACGTCGATAACCAGTACAGAATGGTGCGCGGCAAGCGACCGTCCGCTCTCGGTAATGATGTTGGGATGAGGAAGACCGTTCTTGTCTGCCGCGTCAACAAAGGTATATATGCAGTCGTTGACGTACTCCTGGATGGAATAATTGACCGAACTTTCGCTGCTCGGTGAGCGAGTTCCGTCGTAGTCAACGCCCAGTCCGCCGCCGCAATCCACGAAGTCCACGTTGTAACCCATCTTGTGAAGCTGTATGTAGAATTGCGAAGCCTCGCGCAAAGCAGCCTGTATGCGGCGTATTTTGGTTATTTGGCTACCTATATGGAAGTGTATCAGGCGCAGGCAGTCGCGCATACCCTTCTTCTCAAGCAACTCCAGAGCGTCGAGAAGTTCGCCGCTCGTGAGTCCGAACTTGCTGGCATCGCCGCCGCTTTCCTCCCATTTGCCGCTGCCCGACGATGCGAGTTTCACCCTTATACCGAGGTTTGGCCTCACGTTAAGCTTCTTGGCTTCGCGGGCGATTATCTCCAGTTCGTTGGGCTTTTCTATCACAATGAATATGCGTTTGCCCATCTTCTGTGCCAGAAGAGCCAGTTCTATATAGTTCTGATCCTTGTATCCGTTGCAGATAATGAGCGAATCGCTTTGGCACTGCACGGCGATAACGGCGTGCAATTCGGGCTTGGAACCAGCCTCAAGGCCGAGGTTGAACTTGCGTCCGTGGCTTATCACTTCCTCCACCACGGGCTGCATCTGGTTGACCTTTATGGGATATATAATGAAGTTCTCACCCTTGTAGCCATACTCGTCGGCCGCTTTTTTGAAGCAACTGCTTGTCTTTTCGATGCGGTTGTCGAGTATGTCGGGAAACCGGAGTAGCACGGGAGCCGTCACATCGCGCAGAGAAAGCTCGTCCATAACGTCGCGCAGGTCAATCTGAGTGTTGTCCTTGCACGGAGTGACATACACGTCTCCCTTGTCGTTAACACCAAAATAGGAAGTTCCCCAACCGTTTATGTTGTAGAGTTCCTTGGAGTCTTCGGTCGTCCATTTTTTCATTTGCCTGTATTATGTTCTTTGGGGTTTGTGAAAATCAGATGCCAAGCAGACTGCGCAGCCCGGCCACTGTGATGTTTATCTTCTCGTAGCTGTTCATCAGGCTCACGTCAAACGTGTATTGAGCCTTTGAGTAGAACGGTTCGCGCTCCGCAAGTTGATTGGCTATGAACAGTTCAAGTTCTTCGGGCGACTTCCCTTTCAGCAGAGGCCGTTCGGTTTTGCCCATGAGCAGGTGTTGGTGAAGCACCTGGGGCGTGGCTTTCAGATATACCACCTGTCCCTGCGAGTTCATATAGTCGATGTTGTCGAAGAAACACGGCGTGCCGCCACCGCAGCTCACCACAACATTCTCAAACTCCGCCACCTCGTGCAGCATGTTGTGCTCCACCTGGCGGAAGCCGTCCTCGCCTCTTTCGGCAAACAGTTGCGGCACAGTCTTGCGCATACGCTCCTCTATATACCAGTCGAGGTCATAGAAAGTCAGTCCAAGTTCCTTGGCCAAGGCCTTGCCAACCGTAGTTTTCCCGGCTCCCATATAGCCGATGAGTATTATGCGGTTCATCGTTTCGGTGTGTGGTTTTCGGTATTAGTGCGTTACTTCTTCTTTACCGGAGCGGTTTTCACCACCTCCATGCACTCCTCATAGGTCAGTTCGGCAGCCTTGTCGTGCATTGCCTTGGGCAAACGGTAGTTCTTTCCGTCGTAAACCAAGTAAGGACCGTAGCGACCGTTGAGCACTTCGAGCTTTGCGTCCTCGCTGAATGTCTTTATGTGGCGCTGCTTCTCCTGCTGACGCTTCTTCTCTATCAGACTGATAGCCTCGTCAAGACCTATCGTGAGCGGGTCTGTACCCTTGGGTATCGACACATATTTCTTGTCGTGCATCACGTAGGGGCCGAATCTTCCTGCGCCGATCACCACATTCGAACCCTCAAACTGACCTATTTCGCGCGGCAGTTTGAACAGTTCCAGAGCCTCGTCGAGCGTTATCGTCTCCATGCTCTTGTCCGAAGGCATCTGAGCGAAACGCGGTTTTTCATCATCGTTGGCGGCACCTACCTGCACCACCGGACCGAAGCGGCCTATCTTCACGAACACAGGTTTGCCCGTCTTCGGGTCGTTGCCGAGAATCCTTTCGCCCACTTTGTGCTCCGAACGCTCGTTCATAGTGTTCTCAACCGTGGGTTCAAAGTCCTTGTAGAAGTCCTTCATCATATCGGTCCACTTCTCGTCACCTTCGGCAATCTCGTCAAACTTCTGCTCAACCTTGGCCGTGAAGTTGTAGTCCATGATATTGGGGAAGTACTTCATGAGGAAGTCGTTGACCACCATTCCTATATCGGTAGGCATGAGTTTGCCCTTTTCGCTGCCCACCATTTCGGTGCGTGTGCCCTGGGTTATCAGTTTTCCCTTGAGCGTGTCCACCGTATATGTGCGCTCTTCACCCTTCTTGTCGCCCTTGTGCACATACTCACGCTGCTGTATGGTGCTGATAGTCGGGGCGTATGTTGACGGACGACCGATGCCCAGTTCCTCCAACTTGTGTACGAGACTGGCTTCGGTGTATCGCGCAGGACCTTGACTGAAACGCTCCGTTGCCGAAACTTCGCGGCGCACGAGCGTCTGTCCCTTGGTCAAAGGCGGTATAACCGGTGTTCCCTCATCGTCAGAAGGCTCATCGTCGTGCGACTCACGGTATACCTTTAGGAAACCATCGAACTTCACAACCTCACCGGTGGCTACAAACTGTTCGTCCATGCCCGACAAAGAAATGTTCACAGTGGTTTTCTCCATCTCCGCATCCGCCATCTGACTTGCGGCAGTGCGCTTCCAGATTAGGTCATACAACCGTTTCTCCTGCGACGAACCCTCTATCGTGGTGTTGTTCATGTATGTGGGGCGTATGGCCTCGTGGGCTTCCTGCGCTCCCTTGGAGTGAGTCTGATAGTGGCGCACCTTGCTGTACTGTTCGCCCCAAAGCTTCTCTATTTCAGCCTTGGCGGCGTTTATGCAAAGTGAAGAAAGATTCACAGAGTCGGTACGCATATAAGTGATACGTCCGCTTTCATACAACCTCTGGGCAATCATCATGGTTTGCGAAACGGTGAAACCAAGTTTGCGTGCAGCCTCCTGTTGCAGTGTCGATGTGGTGAAAGGAGGTGCCGGAGTGCGCTTCTGCGGTTTGCGTGTCACGGAATCCACCGTGAGTTCAGCTTCCTTGCACTTTTCCAAGAAAGCCATCACCTCGTCGCGCGTCTTGAAGCGGCGGTTGAGTTCAGCCTTCACCTCTGTGGCCGAACCGTCGGGATTGGTTGTCGCCAGTATGGCGTTCACGCGGTAATAAGGTTCGCTTTGGAACGACTGTATTTCGCGCTCGCGCTCCACTATCAACCTTACTGCCACGCTCTGCACACGGCCAGCCGAAAGAGCAGGTTTCACCTTGCGCCACAACACCGGCGACAGTTTGAAACCCACCAAACGGTCGAGCACACGGCGTGCCTGCTGTGCGTTCACAAGGTTCATGTCCAAGTGGCGCGGATGCTCTATGGCAGCCAATATAGCTGGTTTGGTTATTTCGTGGAAAACGATACGGCTCGTTTTCTTCTCGTCAAGTCCAAGCACTTCACACAAGTGCCACGATATGGCTTCTCCCTCGCGGTCCTCATCGGAAGCCAGCCACACCTTGTCAGCCTGTTTGGCGTTCTGTCGCAGTTCCCTGACCACCTTTTCCTTTTCGGCCGGTATCTCGTAGTCGGGCTGAAGAGTCTTGGTGTCGATGCTAAGCTCTTTTTTCTTCAGGTCGCGTATGTGGCCGTAGCTCGACATCACCTTGTAGTCGTCACCAAGAAACTTCTCTATTGTCTTGGCCTTGGCTGGCGACTCGACAATAACCAAATTCTTTTGCATATCGATTAAAAACTTTTGTTCGGGCTGCAAAAGTAAGCAAAAACTTTGCTCTCACATTATTATTATGTGTATTTTTTGCTTTTTTGTGAACGTAGGAATTTTGTTAGACACGATTGAGGAGCCGTCACTTATACACATATAATAATGTATTCAACTTTCGGATTTGAATTTCACGTTGTCGTTTTGACAAAAACAGAGTAAAAACCCCTGCGCACAGTGGCCTCGAAGAGGCTTAACCTCAGTAACCCCATGTGCAGCGTAGCGGAACATGGGG
>CAVKVO010000108.1:0-8204 GCA_963659575.1 Prevotella sp. CAG:1031 | reverse complement strand
GGCGGAAATAAGTGCCCCACTTAGCATGTCTAACTATGCCACTTACGACCCGTAACTGGCCCAGTTACGATGCGTAAGTGGGCCACTTTCACTTCGTAACCATAGTGCTTGCTTTTGCTTACGGTGTCGTTTGATATTATCTTCTGTTGAGGAAGATGTAAGCGAAAAGGCGTGTTTTGCTTACGATTTTTAGGGTGTTTTAGACAGATAGATTGCTTATGCCCTGCAAAAGCACGTGTATTGCGCCTCAATTCGTACATATTTATAAAAGAAACATTCCGTATATAATCTCGATAAGTTTGTGTATAAAAAAGAAAAAGTCTACCTTTGCAAGATACGTAGCATACACAACTACCCTTAAACTAAATAAAAACACTAAAGCAATGAAAAGAAACAGTTTGCTGGCAGTGGCCGCAATGCTGCCCCTGATGTCGTGGGCGCAGACGTTTGACTTCGACATGACGAAGCAGCAGCCCAAATACACCGACGAAACGGGGTATGGCTACGATGTTTTGCCAGCACCAACGAAGAAGAGCACAGACCCGTTCTACTTCTCAGTGAAAGTGCCAGACGGCAACTACAAGGTGAAAGTGACACTCGGCGGAAAGAAAGCCGCCAACACAACAGTCAGGGCTGAGAGTCGCCGACTGATGGTGGAAAACGTGGACACGAAGAAAGGCAAAACCGCCACGTATGAGTTCGTTGTGAACAAGCGTTCGCCGAAGATTGACGACAAGAGCCGCGTGCGCATAAAGGACCGCGAGAAAGACTATCTCAACTGGGACGACAAACTCACTCTGGAGTTCAACGGTACGGCTCCCGAGGTGAAGAGCATACACATTGAGAGAGACGACAAGTGCCCCACGATATACCTCTGCGGCAACTCCACCGTGACCGACCAGAACAATGAGCCTTGGGCAAGTTGGGGACAGATGATTCCGCGCTGGTTTGACGGCAACGTGGCCATAGCCAACCATGCTGAGAGCGGACTCACCGCAGGTTCGTTCCTGGCCCAAAACCGCCTGGACAAGATAATGACTACGCTGAAAGAAGGCGACTACGTGTTCTGCGAGTTTGGCCACAACGACCAAAAGGAGAAGGGTATAGCCAAGGGTGCTTGGTATCACTTCTCGGTGAACCTGAAGACATTTGTAGACAAGGTGCGCTCAAAGGGTGCCACAATAATCTTCTGTACGCCCACGCAGCGCCGTCGTTTTGACGACAGCAAGAAGACTATTGTGGAGACTCACGGAGACTTCCCCGCTGCTATGGAGGCCGTTGCCGCAAGAGAAAACGTGCCTGTGATAGACTTGCACCAAATGACACGCGAATTTTTCCAAGCCCTTGGCTATGAAGACAGTAAGCGTGCGTTGGTACACTATGCCGCCAACACGTTCCCCGGACAGACAAAGGAGTTGGCCGACAACACCCACTTCAATCCCTACGGTGCATACGAGGTGGCAAAGATGGTGGTGATGGGCATGAAGAAGTTGAACCTGCCTGTGGTGAAAGACCTGCGCAGCGACTTCAAAGACTTCGACCCCAACAAGCCTGACGACTGGCGTACATTCAAGTGGGCTCCGGCCAAGAACGCCAACTTGGTGAAACCCGACGGCAATTGATAATCGGAAAACATCTTGCTGTATATATATTAAGGTATAGAGATGAACGGAAAAAATATAGCATTGGCCATGCTCATGGCCATGATGGCTGCCGGAGAGGCGGCTGCACAGAGCTGGCCCACGCCGGCTCCGGAGGCCAAACCGGGCACACGATGGTGGTGGCTCGGTTCGGCTGTCAACAACAACGACCTGAGATGGAACCTCGGAGAATACTCCAAAGCCGGTATCGGTGCAGTGGAGATCACTCCCATATACGGTGTTCAGAACAACGAGAAGAACGAGCTTAGCTTCCTTTCCACACCGTGGATGAACGCTCTGAAGTTTGTTGAGGGCGAAGGAGTGAGCGACAGCATACTCGTAGACATGAACTGCGGCACGGGATGGCCCTTTGGCGGTCCTTACGTTTCGGTCAGCGACGCTGCGGCAAAGCTCGTGCTCACCGATGTCAAGACCACGGGCAAGGAACTGCGTGGTGGCGTTGACGTTAGTGTAAAGGACGCAAAGGAAAAACCTTTTGCCACACTTAGCCGTGTGATGGCCTATGCCGACGACGGCACAGTGACCGACCTTACGGCAATGACCGACGCAACGGGAAAGGTGGTATGGAAGAAAGCACCGAAGAAACAGGGCTTCCGACTGATGACCATCTATTGCTCCCGCACACGCCAGAAGGTGAAAAGGGCTGCTCCTGGAGGCGAGGGCTATGTGCTCGACCACTTCGACCGCAATGCCGTCAGCCGCTATCTTGCCCACTTCGACGAGGCGTTCAAGACGAGCGGCGTGGCTTATCCCCACACGTTTTTCAACGACTCTTATGAGGTGTATGGCGCCAACTGGACTCCCACACTGCTTGACGAGTTTGCCAAGCGCCGTGGCTACAAACTCGAAGAGCATCTGCCCGAACTGCTTGGCGAGACCGACGACGGCAACAAGGTGCTGAGCGACTACCGCGAAACCCTTGGCGAAATGCTGCTGGAGAACTTCACCGAGCAGTGGACGGCATGGGCGCACAGTCACGGAGTGAAGACTCGCAACCAGGCACACGGTTCACCAGCCAACCTGATAGACGTGTATTCGGCTGTAGACATACCGGAGATAGAAGGTTTCGGACTCTCTGAGTTCGGCATAAAGGGACTTCGCCGCGATTCAGGCTACACCCGCAAGAACGATTCCGACGTGTCCATGCTCAAGTATGCCTCGTCGGCTGCCCACATCAACGGTCGCACTCTGGCCAGCAGCGAGACGTTCACATGGCTCACAGAGCACTTCCGCACTTCGTTCTCGCAGTGCAAACCCGACCTCGACCTCATGTTCTCGTGCGGCGTCAACAACATTTATTTCCACGGAACGGCCTATTCGCCCAAGAACGACCAGTGGCCGGGATGGAAGTTCTATGCCTCTATAGACATGAGTCCCACCAACAGCATCTGGCGCGACGCACCGTATTTCACCAAATACATTGAGCGTTGCCAAAGCTTCTTGCAGATGGGACAGCCCGACAACGACTTCCTCGTGTTCCTGCCCGTGAGGGATATGTGGCGCCAACGCTACGGCACGGGTGAAAAGTCGCTGCTCATGCAGTTTGACATTCACTCCATGAAGAAGAAGGCACCGGAGTTTATCAAGGAGGTGATGGCCATCGACCAAGCTGGTTTCGACTGCGACTATATCAGTGAGAAGTATCTTCTCGGCACAACGTTCACCAACGGCAAGTTGCAGACTGCCGGCGGAACGCGCTACAGTGCACTCGTGATACCGGGCAGCGGACTGATGACCGATGCCGCAAAGGCGCACATTGAGGCCTTGAAAGCCCAAGGTGCAAAGGTTATCTACGGTGCAAACACCAACGAACTCAACAAGGCGGCAAAGCCGGAAGCCATGCGCATGGGTCACGGTCTGCGCGTATTGCGCCGCAAGAACGCCACTGGCTACCACTATTTCATAGCCAATCTGTCGCCCAACGACATCGATATGCGCTTGCCCCTTGCCGTTGAGGCTAAGGACGCAAGGTGGTTCAATCCGCTTAACGGTGAGATCTACAAGGCTGACCTCAATGCCGACGGCGTGAATGTGGACTTGAAGAGTGGTGAGTCGATGATACTTCAGACCTACAACAGCACTCTTGCCGATGCTGGAACCGCACGCAAACAGCCTACTGGAGTGGAGAAAAAGCTTGGTGGAAAGTGGACTCTCAACTTCGTGGAGAGTGCTCCGAAGGTGAGCGCAACGTTCAGTCTCGACTCTTTGCAGACGTGGGAAACACTTGCCGACGACTCTGTTAAGGTGACTATGGGCACTGGTGCATACACCACAACGGTGAACATGACCAAGGCTGAGGCCGCCGCCGAATGGCGCATAGACCTTGGCGACGTGAGGGAGAGTGCCCGTGTGTATGTCAACGGCAAGCTGATAGGCTGCGCTTGGTCGGTGCCTTATGTGCTCGACTGTGGCAAAGCGTTCAAACCAGGCAAGAACACCGTTCGCATAGAAGTGACCAACCTGCCGGCCAACCGCATCGCTTCGCTCGACAGACAGGGCGTGAAGTGGCGCAAGTTCAAGGAAATCAACTTTGCTAACATCAGCTACAAGAAGTCTGACTTCTCTGACTGGGCACCCGTAAAGAGCGGACTCAACTCAAGCGTGAAGCTGATACGGTTGAAATAAAGACGAACTTAACGATCTGTCAAGACCCAATTTAATACACCTGGAAAATGCTTTTAAGGCAGATTTAGACGCAACGACTGACCCTCTTCAGCGACAACGGCTGGAGAGGGACAGTCAATATCCATAGGAAAAACTAACAATATATACATCATGGAAAGGAAAATGAACACCCCCCCCCTATGTGAATCGGAAAAGGAGGAACGAAATGGATGCAAGTGACTTCAAACGAAAACAACTTAGGGCGATTGAAAGGAGAAAACAGATGAAACGGTTGTCACTCGTGGCACTGTGCATCCTGGCATTAATCATGTTTGTGGCAGTAGTAATGACCTATTTGACAGACTAGACCACATTGCTGACAACCATTCAACACAGAGTGTAAATCTAAAGAAACTTTTACGGAAGACAAATGAACTATAGGCAACAACTGATTAAAGGCTTAAAGCAAGGCTGCTTGTTTTATGCCTTTTCCACATTACTGATAGCAATACAGTTTGGCAGTTACATCATCGGTAGCAGTATGCTCGACTTCATGGACTTTGAAGGATGGCTCTTTTTCATCACCTCTTGCATAAGTCATGCGTCACAGTTTGCCTTGGTTCCATATCTTCTGGCCACAATTGTCTTGGCGTTCCGTTTGCCCAAGACGGCAGTGGTGGTGCAGATAGTGGGAGTCATCCTGCTTTGCATACTCAACTACCTCAACTCGCAGGTCTACGCCATCTACCATTTCCACATCAACGGATTTGTTCTCAGCATGGTGTTCGGCGAAGGGGCAGGGCAAATCTTCACCTTTGATACTCTTTTGTATGTTAAGGAAGCGTTGCTCTTCCTTGTTGTTGCCGCCGTTGTGGGCTGCGTATGGTTCTTGTCATACCGCCTTTGGCTGAAGCGGCAGAAGGCTTACGCATGGGCAGTGGCTGGAGTGTTCGTTGGTTGTACGCTCTATGCGCACCTTTGGCATATCTATGCCGCGTTCTATCAGCACCAGTCGGTGATGAAGAGTGCCACGCTCTTGCCTTACTATTTCCCTACCACAGCCAGTGGACTGCTGCTTGACTGGGGCTGCAAGCAACCTCGAACCGTTAGTGGACTGGATGGCCGACAGGGTGGGGACGTGCTTTATCCCATACATCCTCTGGAAACAGTAAAGCCGGACACGTTGCCCAATATCATTGTTATACTGCTCGACTCCTGGAACCGACGTGCCTTGACCGAGGAATGTATGCCCAACACTTATCGGTTTGCCACCGAAAACCAGTGGTTTACCAACCACATGAGTGGCAGCAACGGCACCCGTACAGCTGTGTTCAGCCTCTTCTTCGGTTTGGCGGCCTACTATTGGGAAAGCTTCGAGCCGGCTCATGTGCGTCCGGTTCTGCTCCAGCGCCTGCAAGCGTTGGGCTACGACATCCAGACATATCCCGCTGCTTCTTGGGCTGACCCTCCATTCGGCAGAGTCATTTTCGGCGGAGTGCCGAACATACACACCGAGACAGAAGGTAAGACAGTGCTGGAGCGTGACACCCGCATTGCCGAGGAGTTCATTGCCGACACCGACAAATACAAAAAGGGAAAGAAACCTTTCTTCTCGTTCCTCTTCTTCGACATGCCGCACAGCTTTGAGATACCTGCGGAAAAGAACAAACGTTTCCAACCGGCATGGACGTATGCCGACTATACACGGCTCAACAACGACATCGACCCGACACCGTTCTGGAATCTGTATCGCAACACTTGCTATCAGGACGACATACTTCTTGGCCGGATATTCGACACTCTGAAGAAGCAGGGAATGATGGACAACACCATAGTAATCATCTCTGGCGACCACGGACAGGAGTTCAACGAGAACCATCGCAACTACTGGGGCCACAACAGCAATTTCTCTGTCCATCAGATAGGTGTGCCGATGATATGGCACATTCCCGGTCAACAGGCGCATAAATACACTCATCGCACCACGCATTATGACATGGTGCCGACGCTGATGAAGGAACATCTGGGCGTAAAGAACCAGCCTTCTGACTATTCAATGGGCAAGATGATGACCGACCAGTCGCCTCGTCCTTGGCTTGTGGTGGGCAGCAATCTCAACTACGCTTTCATCATTCAGGGCGACTCCATCCTGGAGAAGACTGCCGCCGGTGGACTTGATGTCTATGATGCCAAGATGAATCCAGTGAAGAACTACGCTTTCCCGGTCAAGCAGTTTGATAAAGCCGTCAAGGATCTGAACCGGTTCTTCAAGTAAGATTGGCGGTTCGCAGTCATGGCGTTTAGCACTTTTAAAAAACAAGTTAGTAATGTTCAAAAAGCACGTTTGCCCAGTGCTTTTTGAACATTACTGATTTATTTTTCCCAAGACATTCATTTTCTTTAAGCTTGTGCCTTCTTTTGGCACACCATATGCCGTACTTTGCATCAGAAACATTAAGATGAGGTTGCAACAAGCGACAAACCCACCTGAAAAACGAGCAAAGAATATGGCAAAGACAAGCATTCAGTACATCAAGGAAGCTGCAAGGAAGTTGGTGGACAGCAAACTTCAGAGATTGGGCGCAGCCAGAACGCAGGAAATCATTCAGGGCGTTATGAAAACGGTTGGATTGAGCACACCGGAAGAAGCGTATATATTTGTTGCCCAATTTGACCTCAGTTGTAGAGACCAGGCATCCAACATGGACGACTTGGCCGGCTACTTCGAGTGCTCTTCCCTCGATATGATAGAATTTGTGCCCGCACTGAAATCTCTTGAAAACAAGGGATTCATTGTTCGTCGCGGCAAAAGAGAAGGCAACATTCTCCGTCAGAACTTCACCGTTAGCGACACGGTGATGGCTGCCGTCATCGACAATGAACCTGTGAAGGTCAAGCAGGTCAAGGTGTGTGCCGTGGAGATGGACAAATATGAGTTTTGCAAGTCCATCGCGGAGAAAGCGGAAGACGAAGAAGTGGTGACAGACGACTTGAAAGCGTTTGTAGAAAAGCTGGAGCAGGACAATCCTAATCTGTCTTTTGTGAACGATTTGAGTGCCAACGTGCCCGACGTGCTCGACCGGACGCTCTTTTACGCCATGTGCCATGACAACTTCAGTCGTGACGGCTTGGGAAAATCCACTATCGGCAGCACAATGGGCGACCTCTTCTCCAACATGCGTCAACGGATGTCGGTGAGGAAAAGCCTTATGGAGGGGAAACACATATTGCAGAAACTCGGACTTTGCGAACTGGCAGACGAGGATGAGATGATGTTGACCGACGAGGGCAAGGAACTCTTCTATGGCGAAGACCTGAAGGCTTTCACCAGTTCGCTCGCCTGCAAGGACATCTACGACTTTCTGGAGAAGGTGTACGACCACTTCCACGACCGCAGCGAATACGATGCTCGCGACGAGCGAGATAATTACAAGTTGAGGCGAATCCTGTGGAAATACGAAAGCGCCAACATGCACTTGCCGTGCATCCAGCGCGTCTGCAAAATCGTTGATGATGCATACGACCGCGCATTGCTGTATGCCGTTGGTTACGACTTGACCGAAAACGACACCACCTCTTTATCCTACGAGGTGAAAACCCTCTATCCGCGCAGTCGGCGCCACAAGGTGGTGTGCGATTTCAAGGACAACCGCCATTCGCTCCAGCAACAGCAGCTTGTGGACATAGAGAAACAGTCCTCCTTGTTTGGCGATGACGTAAACGTGGCGTTGACCGACAAGGGAAAGGAATTGCTTTTGGGCGAGGAGGCCAAACTGTATATAAATGAGGTGTCGGACAAAGACCTTCTTCCTTGCGACAAGATTGTCGAGAAGACCCTGTTCTTTTCCCCAGACCTCACAGAGCAATTGTCTCTCTTGCGCAACAGTCTGAGCCAGGAGTACTATCCTGACCTCTGCGCACGTCTCGAAGCCAACAAGT
>CAVKVO010000107.1:6048-8247 GCA_963659575.1 Prevotella sp. CAG:1031 | reverse complement strand
TGTTGCTCTTGTTGAGCAACGTGTTTATGACATTGGCTTGGTACGGCCATCTGCGATTGCAGCAGACTGGCGTATCAAGCCATTGGCCGTTGCTTGGAGTGATAGCTTTCTCGTGGGGAATAGCCTTTTTCGAGTATTGTTGCCAAGTGCCGGCCAACCGAATCGGTTTTCAAGGCAACGGCGGACCGTTCTCTTTGGTGCAGTTGAAGGTCATTCAGGAGTGCGTCAGTCTGGTGGTCTTCGCCGTCATTGCCAATGTTCTTTTCCAGGGACAGTCGCTCCACTGGAACCATGTCTTAGCCTTTTTGCTCATTATCGGTGCGGTATACCTCGTCTTTATGGATTGAAAAGAAGGGAATATCGCGGTAGGAAAGTAACGTAATTGTAGATGAAAGAATAGAAAAACAGTTGATTATGAAAAACAAGATAGTACTTATAACAGGTGCCACAAGCGGCATCGGAGAGGGATGCGCAAAGCGTTTTGCCAAGGGAGGATACGACCTGATTCTCACAGGACGCAACACCAAGAAGTTGGAAGAGTTGAAACAGACTTTGGGAACAGGCGACTGCCGTGTGCTGACCCTCAACTTCGATGTGCGCGACCGTGCGGCAGCCATCAAGGCCATTGAGGGTTTGGCTGACGATTGGAAGCAGATAGATGTGCTTGTGAACAATGCCGGATTGGCCCGTGGACTGGATCCGGAGTATGACGGCGACCTCGACGAATGGGATGAGATGGTGGACACCAACATAAAGGGTTTGCTCACCATGACGCGCCTTGTGGTGCCGAGCATGGTGGAGCGCAACCACGGACATGTAATCAATATAGGTAGTGTGGCTGGAGATGCCGCCTATGCAGGAGGAAATGTCTATTGCGCAACGAAAAGTGCGGTAAAAGCTCTCTCCGACGGACTGCGTATCGATGTGGCGCACACCAAGGTAAGGGTGACAAACATCAAACCGGGACTGGTGGAAACTCATTTCTCCAATGTCCGTTTCCGTGGTGACGATGAGCGTGCAGCCAATGTATATCGTGGAGTGAAGCCTCTCAACGGAGACGACATAGCCGATGTGGTTTTCTATGCGGCCAGTGCTCCCGAGCATGTGCAGATTGCCGAGGTGCTTGTGCTTGCCACACATCAGGCAAGCGGCAGTGTGATTTGTCGTGAGTAATCTGTAGGAATAGCGATTTGTGACAATTGATGCATAAGAAGTATTTGAGATAAATATTGTGGCGATACTCTCTGAAGAACAAAAACTGGAGCGCAAGATAACGAGACGCTTCCAAAAGGCACTGACAACTTACCGCTTGATAGACGACGGCGACCATATCCTCGTGGGACTGTCGGGCGGTAAGGACTCTTTGTGTCTGTTGGAACTGTTGGCAAAGCGTATGCGGATAACCCGTCCTGCGTTCAAAGTCACTGCTTTGCACGTGAGGATGGAAAACATAAGTTACCAGTCGGACACGACTTACCTGGAGACTTTCGCCGCAAATCTCGGTGTGCCGCTCCATGTTGTCACCACTCGTTTTGATGAAAAGGAGGACTCCCGCAAACCGGCGTGCTTCCTTTGTTCGTGGCACAGGCGCAAACAGATGTTCCAACTAGCCCAGGAAATAGGTTGCAACAAGATTGCTCTCGGGCATCACATGGACGATATCATCCACACAGCCATGATGAATCAGTTCTTCCAAGGCCACTTTTCCACCATGCCAGTGCGCCTGACCATGAAGAAAATGCCCATTACGATAATCCGTCCATTGTGCCTTGAGGAGGAAAAGGACATAGAGACGTTAGCCCGGTTGCGCGGCTATGAGCGGCAACTGAAGCTCTGTCCTTTTGAAAAAGAGTCGCAACGCACCGTCATGCGAAACGTCTTTGACCGTATCGAAGCGGTCAATCCCGAAGCACGATACTCCTTTTGGAACGCACTTGACGCCGAAGGCAAACTGACGGAATAGGGCTTTCCTTTGTTTCAAACCGTCTTTTGCAAAGTTCCAAATAACTTTTTGCAAAGTCCGAAGTCACTTTTGCGAAGCGTCAAGTGGCTTTTCGAAAAGTTCCAAGCAACTTCCTTCATAATTCCAAACAACTTTCCGCCAACACTGCCCAGTGTTGGCGGTTTGTTTTCTTTTCCTTTTGAAATATTTGTCCAATCAAAATATAATTGATATTTTTGCACACAACGTTTGCGATG
>CAVKVO010000107.1:0-5485 GCA_963659575.1 Prevotella sp. CAG:1031 | reverse complement strand
AAACCACTTGTGGCAAAGGTGGTGTACGGAGCGTTGGGAAAGAACCTCATCCACTGATTTTCGCAATGAAATTAGCCACGGATTATTAGCAACGCGCACTTCTTGAAGCTATAAAATCGGCATCCCTGACTCTATAAGATTGGCATCTTCTTTCCACAGATGTCGCTTTTCCGTTCTGCTAATCCGGATGTCTTGACACACGAAACATGCTTCTATATAACCGAAACGCGGGCAGTCTCTTATTCGAGGCTGCCCGCGTTTCGGTTATGTTGTTGTGTAGTTTATCCTGCAAGACTGAGCGTTATGTCGTGCTCACGAGCCATGCGCCGCAGGTTTATTATGGCATATCTCATGCGTCCCAGTGCGGTGTTGATGCTCACGCCGGTTATTTCGGCTATCTCCTTGAACGACAGTTCCTGGTAGAAGCGCATGTATACTACCTCCCTTTGCGGCGTGGGCAGATTGTTCATCATGTGCCTGACGTCGAAAAGCACCTGCTCGTTGATCACCTCAATCTCCCTGCTGCCGTTGACAACAGCCGCATTGCGCAGGTTCGACAGGTCGTTTCCTTCGCTCAAGTCCACAATGTGCTCGTTGCGTTGCTGGCGATACCAGTCCATAATCACGTTGTGGGCTATGCGTGTAACCCAGAACGAGAACTTGCCTGTGACCGAGTAGCGTCCTTCCTGAAGGCGTGTTATCACCTTCACGAACGTGTCCTGGAATATGTCGTTGGCCAGTTCCTGGTCTCTCACCACGAACATTATGTAGTTGAAAAGCTTTGTCTGGTTGCGAGATAACAACTCGTCAAAGGCACCGTTGTCACCGCCTATATACAGTAAGGCCAACTCTTCATCGGTCATACCTCCGAATTTCTTCATACTTAATGGTCTGTTTGTTACTTATTAAGTAAATATCCAGCTATAGGCTATAATGTTTTAACGGTAAAAAACTAATTTGTTAACTCGGGTTACAAAAGTATACAATTTAATCGTTTCAACCAAATGTTTGTGTAAAAAACTGTCTTTTTCGTGGCGTTTGAGCACCATTCCGTTACTTTTCCCTATCGTTATTTGCCGTGTTCAGGCACGATGGCGAAGTACACGAGGTCGTCATTACCGTCGTTGAACATGGCATGACTGTGACCCTCGGGGCAGTAGTGTACGCTGCCGGCACTGATTTTCTCCTCAGTGTTGTCGTAAACGAAATGGCCGGTGCCGCTGATGATATACACTATTTCGCTGTTTTGCTCGTGCTTGTGATATCCGCTTGACGCTCCGGGCTTGAGTCGGCTCATCATAATCTTGTTGTTGGAGTCAACAAAGTTGCGCGTGTCCAACTCTCCGTTGCCGCCCTTGAAGTTCATGACGGCCTCTTCCTTGATGTTTTCAAAGTCTATAATCATTGTCGTGTGTATGTTGTGGGTGATTCTATAAAATAGACTCACAATCTGTTAGAGTTACTTTTTTTATAGAACCACCCTTGTTTTGTTTGTTCTTCTTTGTCTGTTTGTGATACGTGTCTTGTCTGTCTTAGAACGCCACTTTGCCCGTCTTTCCGCCTTGACGGTAGATGTATATGCCCTTCAGATGGGAGGCTTCGCGCAGGTTGCTGAACGTACCAATCTTTGTTCCGCCTAAGGTATATATGGTTACGGGCTGCAGTTCGCTGCTTTGTTTGGTCTGGGTGATACCTGTATATACCTTCTCTCCAGCTTCCAACTTGATGCAGTCCCACATTACGCCGCCTTTGTTGTTGGTTCCCGACATTGTGAAGTTCACTGTGTTGCGGCCTTTCTTCAGGTTTGAAGCCGCAAAGCTGCAGGTCTTGAGCGCATGCTTACCGCTCTGCACACAGCTGCGGTATATACCAGCATCGTTGCTGTATTTCCACGTAGCCGCTTTCGTTCCGTTCACGCTGACAGTCACCGTAGGACTGTTTGTGGCTCCTGCCGCTGAGGCCGTGAGGTGAGCTGTTCCTGTGTAGGTATCGTCGAGGTCGAAGGCCACGGTCCATGTGCCGTTCTTTGTCTGGGCGTAATACCAGTCGTCAGCCTCAGTGCTTTTCCCTATTTCATAGGTCATGTCAGCTGGAGGAAGCGTCCACAGACCGTAAGTCCTTAGGGTGTCGCTGTAGCGGTATCCGTCAGAGAGTCGGTTGTTCTGGCCTATTTGCCACAACTTGTGCTCATAGCATTCCGGAGTCCAGTCTATAGTGCCGAGGTCTGTCAGCGCAGCATCTACAGCGACACCGCTTTTCTCCAGTTCGTCGGTCACGTCTCCTGCTGTGGCATAGGCATAGAGAGAGTAGTTGCCCTTGCGCACGTTGGGGATGCTGAAGTTTCCGTCCTTGTCGGTAAGACTCCAGAAAATGTAACCCTTGCCCTGTTCGTATATGTCCTTGCCCGGCTCAGCGAGAACCACCTGTATGCTGTCGCGACGCTGACCTGTGGTGACGTTGATGCGTCCGCTAACGGTGGAACGGTCGAGCGGATACAGTGCGTTGTCGAACCATTCAAACGGCCATTGGCTCTGTTGGAGCGAAGCCTGCGCCTTTGCGTCGGCCACCATAGCGTCCTTTGCACCTCTATTCAGATAGATGAAGAACGGTCCGTAGAGCTTTTGCTCGCCCTCGGCGAACGCCTGAGCCGAAGCTCCGAAGTGTTCGCCCTGAAGCATCTGTATGCTTATGGGCGATTTGCTGGTGGCGTGTACTGTCAACTCCTGCCTCATCGGACCGCCGTTGAGCCATTCGTGGCTGCAAGGGATGTTCCATACGCCCATGATGTTGTTGGTCAGACCGTGCAGACTGTCCTTTACGACATACTGCGCCCAGTTGTACTTGGTGTAGATAGACCCGTCAGTGAGTTTGTAGGTTGCGTCCTGAATGGTGTTCTCCGCCTTTTCCGCCGTAGCCATTTCCGCGTTTGTCGGAATCTTGCCCCTCATGCTGTCGTCCACATAACCGTTGATGAACGACGCGCCGAGACGTGTGCACACGCGTGCCTCTTTCACATAAAAGTCCGACGAGTTTGCCGTGCCGTTGGCTATTATATATGTATAAATGCCGCTCACGCCCTTGCGCATGATGTAGCCTTGCTGGAAGCGCAGCGCCGCCGTGGTGTTGCTGTAGAGCACTTCGGCATAGTCGTCGGTCTGCTTCACTATCTCTACCGTTGAGGGGTCGAGTCCCGCATTGCCGCTCGATGTGGTGTAGTCGAAATAGATGCCGCTGCTGGCGAGCAGGTTTGAGTTGCCGTTGTAGGCCAAAGAACTTACACGTCCGTTGGTACCTATGCCGACGGTCACAATTCCGTTTGACATGGTCACGGCGTTTCCGCTCTTTGTCAGCGTGACATTTGCCGTTTGGGCTGTCGCCGCAAGGCTGATAGCGAGTGCGGTCAGTGTTGAGAAAAGGTGTTTCATAAAGTTTTGTTTTTGTTGTTTTAGGTAATGATTTATGGTTTATGATTCGATTTTGGTCGTTACGAAGGGTTTGTCCTACAAGTCTTTCAGCAACACTTCCCTCAAGTCGCCGAGGTATTTGCTGCGCGCCTGCAACACCTGTGCCCACTTCTCGTTGTAGTATTTGCCCAGGGGCAGACTTAGCCGCCATCGTCCGTGCGACTCCAGTCGGTCCACCATGCCGCCCACGCTCAGGTGGCTGATGCTTTCGCCCGGCATGAAGCGCGATGCAGCACCCTTCTCGTCGCTGCTTATCTCCACCAGCAGGTTGACCGTCATAAGGTCATACAGCAGGTCGTTGACGATGTGGATGGGTATCTCCGTTTCGTCGCGCAGCTCCAGTGCCGTGTACGGGCGTTTGCCCTCGTCAAACCGCTTGCAGATACAACTCATTATCAATGCGCACATCTGCATGCGGTAGCGGTGGCTAATGTCGTCGGTGTTCATGTCGTAGTCGTAATACTCCTGGTTTTGGTTCATGTAGCACAGCGCCGCACCGAACAGACATATCGTCCACGAAATCTGAACCCACAGCATGAACAGCGGCAGGGCGGCAAACGAACCGTATATGGCGTTGTAGCGCGACACCCAAATCTGCGAGTGGATATAGAAAAACTGCAATCCCTGCATGGCCACACCGGCGAGTATGCCCGGCACAATGGCGTTGCTTATCTTCACGTGAGTGTTTGGCACAAACACATACATGCCTATGAACATCAGCGACATGAGCGCATATGGCGACAGGGAGATGAAGAAGCGCACCGTGGGACCGAGAATCAGCATGTCGGGCATGCTCTTGGCCACCGTTGCCATGAAGAGCGACAAACCGGAGGTGAGCACTATGACAAACGGAAGCAGGAAGAACATGGCCAGATAGTCGGTGATTGTGCGGTATATGCTCCGCTTTTTCTTCACCTGCCAGATGCCGTTGAACGTCATTTCGATGTTGCTTACCAGCATCAGCACGGTGTAGAGCATGAACGCAAATCCCACCACGAGGAATATTCCGCCCCTGATATGCACGAGATATCTGTTGACAAACTCAACGATGGCTTCGGCGGCCTGGGGCTGCGACTGCAACGCTTCGCGAAACCACACCTCAATGTATTTGTTGTAGCCGAAACCTCTGGCTATGGAGAACACCACGGCGAGTATGGGAACAATGGCGAGCAAGGTGGAGTAGGTGAGGGCCGATGCCTCGCTCATCACACGCTTGGCCGTGAAGAGTCTAACGGCCAGTATGCACTTCTTGACCGCCTCAATCGGCAAACGCTTCCATAGCGGAGCGTCTGTCTGTGGCTTTTGCCATATCGCGGCGTGAATGTGCCTTACCGTCGACTTCATCTTGCTTCTCATAAAAATAGGCTTGGTAGGTTAGTTTTCACAAAGTGGGACTCGCAAGCAGCCCATGATGTTTAGTTGTTTGTTGTGGTGGTTTATGTATCCCACCTTAATAAAATGCTGCCGGACGGCTTTTCCGACAAACGAAAAAAAGAAAGCACTGCCCCTGTAAGCCGGGTTCTGTTCCGCAACCGCACGGGTTGCAGCGTCTGCCATTTATCCAATCCGTGAGTCACCCCACGGCTTTAGCATTCCACCCTCCACCGGAGTTAGTCGGACGGGCAGCCCTCAAACGGTGGTATACATGAACTTGCAGCCTCCAGCCGGCACGGCCCGCCGATCACCCGACGGCCGGTGGTCTCTTACACACGCCTTCTCACCCTTACCAACCTTGCGGCTGGCGGTTGTTTTCTTCTACCGTAGCCTACTGTCGCCAATAGCTTCTACTTTCGGAAGTGGAGCGCCCTGCGCTGCCCGGACTTTCCTCCCGCACCTCAAAACGGGTGCCAGCGGCAGACCGGGACACTGCTTTCACGGCGCAAATTTACCATTTTTTCCTCTTTTGGGCAAGAAAACGCATGGGCAACCGTCAATATCCACAGTAGTCACAGGCTGCTTCTTCAACGTTTTATGACTGATTTTGCATCCGTTGGCAACTGTTCCGCAATCCCTGCGCCCTG
>CAVKVO010000106.1:0-8282 GCA_963659575.1 Prevotella sp. CAG:1031 | reverse complement strand
TATCAGACGAAGTGTTTTCGTGAAAGCGGATGCAAAGGTAAGGGGTTTTAGGGTTACATGCAAGAGTTTTGCCAACTTTTTGCAATAAAATCGCAATATTTTCCATTTTAATTACAAAACTCAAGAACAAGAACTCGGATACACATTAATATATATACACCAAAGCGATTTTATAGATTACCAATGAAGACAATTTTTGAAGGCGAAAAGGGTGCCGCAGATAAAACCGCAGCACCCTTTTCAAATCCAAGAAAGCTCAGAAGGCATATTTATTTGCCTTACCAAGCGACGCTCATTCCCACGTTTACGCTTGCGTTTGAGCTGAGTGGTATACCCTCTTTGCTCATTTTTCCGAGCAGATGGTCCATGCCGATGAAGAAGTTGTAGCCCTTAGGATGGATGTTGAGCACCCAACCCATGCTTGCAGTGAAGCTGTTCACCGCAAAGTTCACGCCACCGTCAATCCAACTCAGCGGAGTCCAGTTTGCACTGAGCCGTCCTTCCGTCCAAGAGTAAGGACCGTTTATGCGTGTGGAGCTAAGGAGTCCGAACGTAATGGGGCGATATACTGGCAGATTGTATTCACATCCCACGTTGATTGTAGCACCGATGCCAGTAGTACGTCCGCCCTGATTGCCGTCAGCCGTCAGGTTGGCAAAGTCAGCCAACTGGTCGCTGTATGAATCAGACTTGTCTCCAAGCGTTTCTCCGCGTCCCTCCTTTACGGCAGTGTCGTGGAAACCATTGAACTCAAACGACTTCATGTGGTTGGAAGCCTGCACATTGTTGCTCCAACTGATGAATCCGAGGTCGAGAACAGCAGCGTTTACCGTCCAGTCGTCATCTATCTTGTATACGCCACCCAAGTCGAAAGCCAGTCCGAAGCCACCGAGTCCAGCTCCGCTCACCTCCGCATTGTCCACCGTTTCGTACGTTCCCTTATCCTCTTTCTTGTATTCGTGCTCCTTCGACTTATATTCAAAGCCCTTCAACGACACGTTTGCCTTTGCGTCACCGCTTATTGTCCACTTGTCGTTCGACGCCAAGTCAGCCGTTACGTTCTTGAACTCAATGTCTCCGCGGGCCACTCCGAAGAGCAGTTTTACCTTTGCACCGACACGCAAGCGGTCGTTAATCTGGCGAGAATGGCCGAAAGCCAGTTCCGCATACGACTGCGCGTTCATATTGATGTCGCCGATGTTGTAAGTGTTGTTGCCTATGTTCTTTGCAAAAGCGAACAACTCATACGGCAACGACATTCCGAACGACGTCTTTGAGTTGAGTTCCACGGTGTTGTATCCGCCGAACGCCTTGAAACCAGCCGACAAGAGAGTTATCCCCACGTTGCCCACTATGCGGTTGTTGCCCGTGCTGAATCCACTGAGCGCGTCACCAGCCGAGATGTCGGGATGCATGAATGTGGTCATCTTCTTGTCGCTACCTTTTCCGTAAAGCGGATTGTCCATAACGATGTCCTCGTAACCGAAGTTGCCGTGCAGTCCCACGTTGATGTTGCCAAGAGCCGGTATTGAGAAATAGTTCTGCTCATTGCCGTAAGCCGGGTTCATCGTGTGGCGAAACTTATAGTCCGTTGTGTAGTATGCCGAGTTCAAGCCCTGCGCCATTGCCGCACCGCTGATAAGAGCCATGGAGGCAAAAGCCACTACCTTATTATATATATGTCTCATTGTATATTGCTTTATGATATGTTATGGGTGGTTCTATAAATTACCACCGTAATTCTGTTTAATATACTTTAGATAGCGTTATCAGTTGAAGTCGCCAATCACCTTACCCTTGAGTTTCACCAGCACGTCGGTGAGCTTCAGCGTATGGTCGCGAGCGTTGAGCGTTATGCCAGTCACGCTCTTTCCGTCCTTCGATGCCGCACCCGTGATGGTGAAGCGCAGACCGTCGAGCAGTTTCAGAGCGTCGTCCTCAAGCTGACTAATCTTGATGCTTATAGGCGTTGTTACCGACTGCTTGCCATCTGCGGAAGCATCGATACCGTTAGGAATCTCAACCTTCAGTTTGGCGGCAGAAATAACATTGCCGTTTTCGTCCATCGGTTCAGCCTTTACTTCGAGATACACCGGCACACGGCTCTCCACGTTGGCCGTCATCTCAACATAAGAACCGTCAGACAGTTCGAGGTCCTTTATGTCCTTGTGCCAACCGTCGGTAGAATCCTTGTACACAATCCGCGCATCCTCAGCAAACGCCAACGGAGCCTCTACGCTGTAGCTTGGAGCAACCGTGTAGTGCTTTCCAAACTCAAACTCAGCCTCGTTGTCCTGGTCGGCCTGCACATCAGTGTCGGTTATCTTTATGCGGTCAGGTATTATGCGGACGAGACTAGACAGATTGGCCACGGGATAATAGTCCCATCCCTGCTCCTGCGTTTCCGGAACGCTCCGGCAGATGCAGATGCGAGTGGTGTCGTCGGCAGTCTCACTCTTCTTCTTGATGTCAATGTCCTGCAAATCCACCGCAGCAGTCTGCTGTCCGTCCTTGATGGCTATGATCTTTCCGTCCACCTTTGCGCCCACTTCCATGTTGCTGGCCACCTTGAGCCTTATCTGCGGATTGGCCAGGTCGATGTTGACGTCACCGTCGCGCAGGAAGTCAGGCACTCCCGTCACGTTCACCTCACCGAGGTCGTTCAGATCAATCGTCGGGTCGAATATACCCTTTGCACTGTTCACCACAATTTCATCGATAGAAACAGAAGAGTGGATGGTGAACGACGACACCGTGGGTATGGCCGTAAGTTCAGCCTCCATAGCCATTGTCATCCTACCGGAGATATTGATGCTGCCGTTTTCGATTTTCTTCAGTTCACCATACTTCGTGTCATAGCTTGTGAAGTCGAGTCCGTTTACGACCATTTCCAGTGCAATGTCACCTGAAGTAGACACATTGCTCAGCACCACGCAGCCTGACGATGGGATGGAAACGTTGCCGCTTCCTCTGGTCAACCGCGCCGAACTCAACTTCAGATAGCCCGGCATGTTCAGTGTCACAGTAGACAGCGTAGGCATGCACGACGCCATAGCGCTGGGGAACGTGAGCGTGAGCGTCATCTTGGTGTCACTTATCGAGGCCGAACTCAGCGACTTCACTTCATGAGAGTTGCCGCTGAACGAGAAGTTCATCACATTCTGCTCAGGCACTCTCACCGTTGTTCCTGCCGCAGCGCGCCTCGTAGAATGTTGCTTTGCACCGGAAGTAGGGTTGAACACAAAGTCCAGCGACTCCGAAGTGGGTTCGAGCCGCACCTTTTCCACATACGGTTTGGCCGCGTCAACGGTTGTTTCTGCCAACCGGAACACATAGTTGCTGTCGGCATCGAGCACAACGCTACCGTCTTCCTCCAGATCAAGCACGTCAGCCAGTTTGATAATGCCTGTGGAACTGTTCGGAAGGGTGATTTCGCCACCTCCGAATCCCATGGTCATGTCGACTTTGTTCAAGTCGTAGTCATTGTTTGTGCAACTGCCCAACGCCAACATCCCGACGGCGAGTGTCGCAGGCAGCAGCCCTTTCCTGTAAGAATTGATTCTCATAGAACAGTATTTTAAATTTTAATTAATATTTATCTTGTGCCATGTGTCGGGCAGAATAACTGCCCCTGGTATAGATTATACTATGCAAAGATAATGAAAAATTTACCAAACAATGTGACGAAACAGTACAATTTTATAAGACATTCTTGTCACAACGTGGAAAAACTGGGGGAAACGGTATAGAAACTATTCGGCTACCGCTGCGCCCTGAAAGGGCAACTACCCATAGCCCAGGGCAGAGGAGCGAAGCGACGGCACCCTGGGTATGCATAACATCCGCCCTTGCGCGCGCCCTGAAAGGGCAACTGCTTTGAGTCTGCAGTACAATGAGGTTTCATGCAGCTGCCCTTACAGGGCGCAAGTTACCTAACGTCCCTAATACCCAGGGCGTTGCCCTGGGCTATGGGTAGTTGCCCTTTCAGGGCGCAAGAATTGCTAACCAGTTACGTTCCACGCTTTAGCGAATAATCCTCGCTCCCTTTCCGTCACCGTTTATTCGTTGGTCTGCAACATTGCTGTAACACGCCGTGGCTACTTTTGCAGCGAATTAAGCAACCACATACATTCGGAAGAATACCATTTACCTACGAAACATATCATAATACCCAATTAATAAGGAAAGATTGTATGAAGAGAAACGTATTGGCTCTCACCGTGGCGGGTTTGCTCGCACAGGGAGTCTACTGCGGCCAGGCGCTGGCTGCGCAATTGCCCGACGGAAACGCACGCGACGAGAAGGCAATGGGCGTAAACGAGATTAACGGAAAAGTCACCAACGAACAGGGCGAGGCTCTGCCCGGTGTGGTGGTACACTGCGGCAACGTGAACGTGCAGACCGACGTGAACGGCAACTACCACGTGAGAGCGTCGCGCGGAGACAAACTCACGTTCAAGTATATCGGCTATGTGACGACGGAGAAAAACGCCGACGGCAAAAACGTGAACGTGGTGATGAAGGAAGACACCCACACGCTGGGCGAGGTGATCGTGACCACACAGAAGAAGAGACAGAGCAGTCTAGAGGTGCCTGTGGCTGTGAGCGCAGTGACGGGAAGTGTGATGGAGAAACTCAATATGCACCAGATGGACGAGATGGCGCAGTTCACACCGGGCGTACAGATACAGATGCAGAGTCCCAACACGCCGGGCTACGTGATTCGCGGCGTCACTTCCGACGACGGTGCGGCCTATTCGCAGCCCCGTGTGTCGGTGTTCATGGACGGCGTGTCCACATCGCGCAGCCACGGTTCAGCCGTTGAGTTGTTCGACCTTGAGCGCGTGGAGGTGGCCAAAGGTCCGCAAGGCACTCTCTTCGGTCGCGGTGCCGAGATTGGTGGCATCAGTATCATTCGCCACAAGCCGGTGAACTATCTCACAGGTGAACTGTCGCTCAACTACGGTACGTACAACCAGCGCCAAGTGACGGGATTCATCAACACCCCAATCATAAAGGACAAGTTGGCCAACCGCTTTGCTTTCGACTACGATGCGCGCAACGGTTTCATCCTCAACGAAGCCGGCGGCCGACTCAACGGTAAGGGTACGATAGCCTTGAGAAACTCTACGCAGTGGTGGGCCAACGACGACACGTCGCTCTCGCTGGTGCTCGACTTCCAGCACGACGACTATCCCGGCACATCGTTCCACAGCATTGACCCCGCATACGGCAACGCCGACCCCAACAGTCCTGCCAATCTTGAGGCGGGAAAGGACCTCGGCATAAAGCGCAACGTGGGCGGAGCGATGCTCAACATTGAGCACAACATCAACCGCAACTGGACTCTCAACTCCATAACGGGTTTCCGCGCATTCGACAGCGACGAACACTTCGATGCCGATGGCACTTATCTGCCCTTGTTGCTCTGCCAGGAGAAGGCCAAAGGCACTCAACTTAGCCAAGAGATTCGCCTCAACTACGACGACCACAACCGCTTCTCGGGCTTCGTGGGTGCAAGCTATTTTTACGAGAACTCTTCGCAAGAAGTGATAGCAAACGCCAATCTGCAATATCTCTACCCCGTGTTCATTCAGAATCAGATGAAGTCGAAGCTCAGCGGCAGCATGGCTGGCGTGAAGACCATGCTCGCACAGGCTCTGCCGCAATACGCCACGATGATCAACGGTGCGCTGGACGAACTCATGGCCAAGTGGTTTCCCGACAGTCCTGCCACGGATGCCGACGGCAGAGTGATGGCGCAAACGGCTCTGCCCGACTTCTATGGCGACATCAAGGCCAAGCTCGGTGCCTACGGTATGGACCTCGACGTGCTAATAGCACAGATGGGTGATGCTGGCAAGAACGTGAAGGGCGCACTGCAACAGATATCGAACTATCAGCTCAGCGCCAACTACAGCGAGAACGGCAAGAACTATGGCAAGAACCAGGCTGCCGAGATATTCGCCGACGGTACTTACAAGATTACCAAGAACCTGAACTTCACCCTCGGTCTGCGCGGCACCTACGAGCACCAGGAGACGGGCTACTCTTCGTCCACCGTGCCCACACTCTTCAACGCCTTGCTCTACAGTCCCACCACAGGCGGCCAGAAGGTCACGGCTTCCAGCAGCTACTGGTCGTGGGTAGGCCGCGCCGCAATAAACTACATGATTGGCCGCAATAATATATATGTGAGCGTTTCGCGTGGCCGCCGTCCCGGTGTGCTCTACTTCAACAACAGTCCGGAGGACTTCGAGACGCTCAGTCCGGAAATCATCTACAGCTACGAGGCCGGTGTGAAGGGCAGCATATTGGGCGGCAAGCTCAACTACGACTTCTGCACCTACTACTACGACTGGTACAACTATCAGACTTCGGTGTTTGACAAAACCGCCAGCAAGTATGTCTACGACGATGCCGGACGCGCCCACTCGTTCGGTGTGGAGGCAAGTCTGAGCTATTCGCCCTGCCGCTACCTCAACCTCTTCGGCAACTGGTCGTTCATTGAGGGCAAGTTCAACGACACCGACGACAACGGCAACGCACAGGCTTATGCCGGCCACCGTTTCCGTCTCACTCCGAAAAACAGCTTTGCGCTGGGCTTCGACCTCAATGTTCCCACTGGCAAGACGGGCAGTGTGTATCTGCGCCCGACCTATTCGTGGAAGTCTAAGGTGTACTTCGAGGAGAGCAACGAGCCTGAACTGACCCAAGACGCGTTCGGACTGCTCAACTTCACGGCTGGCTATCGCTTCAAGCCCGGCAAGGTTTACTACGAGATAGGTGCCTTCGGCAAGAACATTCTCGACCAGAAGTATGTGGTAGACGCCGGCAACTCCGGTCGCATGATAGGTTTCCCGACATACGTTGGCGGCAGTCGCAGCGTTGTGGGACTGATGTTCAAAATGGGTTTCTAACTACATTATATATATAAGGTATGGGGATTGGTGTCTATTGAGGCCAATCCCCTACCCTATTTACAACAAACAAGAATAAGACATGAAGAAGATTTTACTGGCGGCAATCGCGCTGCTGATGGTGGCCACCGCACCGACGGAGGCAAAGGACAGGGCAGAACAGGTGATAGCCCACCGCGGATACTGGAAGACCGAGGGTTCGGCGCAAAACTCCATATCGTCGCTCAACAATTCTCACCGCATCGGTGTCTACGGTTCGGAGTTCGACGTACACATCACTCGCGACGGCGTTGTGGTGGTGTTCCACGACGATGACATCGACGGCATAAAGATTGAAAACGCCCGATACGCCGACATAAAGGACAAGCGCCTGGCCAACGGCGAGCGCATACCCACACTGCGTGAATATCTCGACGCGGCCAAGACCTTGAAGGGCATGAAGATGATACTCGAAATAAAGGAGCACATCAACAAGAGCGACGAGGACCGCTGCGTAGACTCCACTCTGCTCATCGTGGCAAAGGCGGGCATGAACGACCGCACTGAATACATCTCGTTCAGCAAGCACGCCTGCGACTATCTCGTGGCTCACGCCAAAGGCTCCCCAGTGTCGTATCTCAACGGCGACATGACGCCCGAGCAAGCCAAGAAGGCTGGCTACACTGGCATAGACTATGAGGATGCTGTGTATCTGAAGCATCCTAAGTGGATAAAGGAAGCCCACCGGTTGGGTCTCGTCACCAACGTATGGACAGTAGATAATCTCAAAGAGATAAAACGCTTCTTCAACCTCGGAATAGGGTTTGTAACGACCAATGAGCCTGAAAAGGCCAAGGGGTTGTAACTACTGCCTACTGCGCCAAGGGCAACGCGAGGACGCGTCGCCTCCTACAACTGCGCATAATACTGCCAGTAGTGGGCGAAGCGTCCTCGCTTTGCCCTTGGCTAAAAAGATACAAGGCATAGGAGGTACGCCGCCCTCGGCGTATCATTCGTGCGAAAAGATTACTCTTTCGCTCTTACGAGCGATGGGATCGCCGAGGGCGGCGACCCTCCTACTGCCTTCCTCATACGCCTGATTTTGCGAAGAAAGATAAGGCATACGGATACACTTACCGCAAACTTTGGCCTCGAAGAGGCCGCACCTCAGTAACCCCACGTGAAGCGTTAGCGGAACGTGGGGTTTGTCTGTCTGCACTAAAAGTCGGCTTCGAAGATGCCGTACACTCGCGGATAGTGTCACAGACATGCGGAATGGTTGCCGTAGACTTATGTGCGGCATCTTCGAAGCCGATGTTTCCGTTTCACATATAATATCCCCATGTTCCGTTTCACTCCACATGGGGTTACTGAGGTGCGGCC
>CAVKVO010000105.1:0-8287 GCA_963659575.1 Prevotella sp. CAG:1031 | reverse complement strand
CAACAAGCGCGCGAAGTGCGCGATTCAATAATAGAATATATCAAGGCCACCTTCCGGTTTAAGGAGAAGGTGGTAGGTGATGCTTTCTACCGCTTCATACAAGACAAGGAAGACGGGCTCTTCAAGGGACCATACGTCTCCCTGAAGACGCCCTTTGTGTCTGCCACGGAGGAGGAAAGTAAGAACATTCCGCTCGACATCGCCCCCGACTTCCCGCCATACAAACATCAGTTGCAAGCGTTCAGCCAACTGACCCTGCACAATGGACACAAGCCAGAGCCTACACTGCTCACCACAGGAACAGGTTCGGGCAAGACGGAGTGCTTCCTTTACCCGATACTCGACTATTGCTACAACTGCAACCGATACGAACGTCAGACGGGAGTGAAGGTAATCATCATGTACCCCATGAATGCGCTGGCCAGCGACCAGGCGAAGCGACTGGCAGAAACCATTTGGAACGATGATCGTCTGCGCGGAAAGGTAACCGCCGGTCTCTTTGTAGGCGAAGGAGTGGATGCCCAAGACTATCCACGCACCATGGGAGAAGACCACATCATTGAAAACCGTGATGCCATTCTCGACACCGTGCCAGACATTCTGCTCACCAACTTCAAAATGCTCGACTACGGACTGATGCGACAGAAATTCAGCACTTTGTGGAAGGGCAATATCGACACAGACAACAAGGCTTTGAAGTTCATAGTGCTCGATGAGTTGCACACCTACGACGGTGCGCAGGGAACCGACGTGGCCAACCTGATACGCCGTCTAAAGTTGAAGATTAATATGCCGCAGGGCGTGCTGTGCCCCATTGGCACCTCTGCCACCATCGGCAACGGTCCAGACAGCAAGTTGCGTCTGTGCGAATATGCCACGGACGTGTTCGGTGAAAAGTTTGAGGAGAAAAACGTCATAGAAGAGCACCGCATCCCCGTCGGCGAATACGTTACGGAGACCTACACTATATTGCCAGACGCCAAACTGATAAAGACCTGCGAATTTGGCACCAACGACACGGTGCAGACCTATATGCGCCGACTCTGCAAGGTGTGGCTGAAGACAGCCAGCATCTCACCAATAGATGCCGGATTGCAACTCAGGCAAATGGGCATTGTGAAATCATTGCTTGATGTGCTTGCCACAGGCATCCTGTCACTTGATGACATCGTGAAGAAATTGGCAGATAGCAACGCCAACTTTAGGCAGCTCTATTTCAACAATGGCGAGCAGGTTTGCAAACTGGCTCTTGAAAACCTGCTCGCCCTGATAGCCTACGCCAAGCGACCGCTCAATGACAGCGGCAAACAGATACCTATGCTTTATTTGCAGGTGCAGCTGTGGCAAAGGGAGTTGAGCGGCATACTGCGTTATTTTCAGAAAGAACCGGAGTTTGTGTGGCGATACAGTTTGAAGAAGGACGATGACCGGGTGGCACTGCCCATGTACTTCTGCCGCGAATGTGGCGCAAGCGGTTGGTTGTCGCGCAGACTGCAGACCGATGACTCCTATTGTGCAGATGTCTCAACCATCAACAAAGCTTTCATGAACCATGAAAAGGAAGTGGTGCTCTTGAACATCGAGAACGCAAGTCATCAGCCCGTGGAAGAATATGTAAACGAGACGGCAACAAGCATCGCTTATCATGTGAACATGAAAGATCTGCGCATAGCAGACAACACTGACGAGAATACGCTCAGGGTGAGAGTGTGCAGCCGCACCACATCCAATCGAAACGGCAACCAACGGCTTGCTACGAATTGCCCGGAATGCAACAGTGACTCCATCTGTCAAATAGGCGGTAGAACCTCCACACTGTCGAGTGTGGCTGTGAGCCAAGTGCTTTCGAGCGATTTCGACCATGCGGAAGCGAAAGACCGCAAGATGCTGGTCTTCACAAACAGCGTGCAGGATGCAGCGTATCAGGCAGCCTTCTATGAAGCAAGAACATTCAGGTTTCTCTTTCGACAGTCGATGCAGCAGTATATCAACACGCTCGACAAGCCTGTGAATATCGCAGACCTGCAAAAAGGCTTCAAGCAATACTGGAAAGGGCAGCTGACGGAGGAGGAATATTACAACCGCTTCTTGCCAGCCGACCTTGCCACACACATCGACCTACGCAAGAACTACCGTGAAGGCAACGGCTTTATGGAGTCGTTTAAGAGGGAGTTCGACACACGTGTGGATTGGGAAATCGTAAGCGAATTTGGTTTGACATCCCAGCTGGGTAGGACACTCGAAAAGACAGGAGCGTCAGCCTCCTTCTTCAAGAACGAAGATATTCGGCAGGTCTATGAAAAGATGAAGCCCTTCCTGCAAGAGAACAATCTGGAGTATGCTGACGATGAAACTGCGTTCTGTCATTATGTTTATGGTGTGTTGCAGCGAATGAGACAACACGGCGCGATAGACCATCCCTACCTATATAAATATAGGAACGAGGCTTTGACATCATGGGCATTGAACTGGAACCGTGACGGAAGGCATTTCCTGAACAGAATATTCGGCGGAGGCATTCGTTTTCCGAAGCTCCTCGGCGTGACTTTCCAAGACCGCAATGCCGATATGCTCGACATGACCGTGCTGAGACGAGAGAAGCCAAACTGGTACAGCAACTATTTTTGGCGGTGTTTCAACTGGCCGATAGAAAAGAACGTTACGCTCTTCAACGACTTCATACGCACACTCCTGCAAACGATGGAAGGGATGGGGCTGGTGACCTTTGCACCGCAAGGCGGAGGAAACTACGCTGTGAATCCTGAACGCATCTGGGTGAGCAAAAGTGTGAAGCATATCAAGTGCAGCATCTGCCAGTCCACGCTTTATGTGGCACGACAGGACTATTGGGGTGAGGACACGCCTTGCCTCGACTTCAAGTGTTCTGGCATGTATTCGGAAGAAACCAACCCAGAGCTGAACTACTATCAGCAGGTGTATAACCGCAACATCTCACCACGTGTCTATGCCCACGAACATACAGGTTTGTTGGAACGAGGCGACAGAGAGCAATTGGAGCGTGACTTCAAGCAACATCCTCATTCCAATTCGGTCAATGTACTGGCAGCCACCTCCACCTTGGAGATGGGTATTGATATCGGTGACTTGAACGTGATGGGCAATACCAACGTAGCACCAAAGCCCAGCAACTTCCTGCAAAGGGTGGGACGTGCTGGTCGTAAGGAGGGCGCGGCGCTGGTGCTGAACTATGCCCATTCTGGTGAGCCACACGACATGTATTACTTCACCTATCCCCATGAAATGATGGAGGGAGAGGTGACAACACCAGGATGTTTCTTGCAAGCTAAAGATATCTTGCGAAGGCATTTCTTAGCCTATTGCATCGACACATGGGTATCTACGAACAAAGACCATAGCATTCCGGCAAACGTAAGAGATTTGCGATTGACGGAAGATGCCATGTCGGACGACACGTTTGTCATCAACCGCATCATTGCTTTCATCAAGGAGAACAAGAATTCTTTGAAGGCACGATTTGCCGAGCAATATGACGGAAAGACACAACCAACTTTGCAGAAACTTGCCATGTCGCTCGATGATGAAACATTCTATCAGATGATTATCAAGGAGTTTCAAACGTTGGCAGACAGACTGTATGGCTTGATAGCAGAGTTGAACGAATACAAGGAGCAGGAAAACCGATTGCAGCCCAACGACCCGACAAAAGAAACCTTGAGGGACTTGATAAAAGTCTCCAAGAAGCAATATGCCACGCTTCAGGGCGAAAGCGTGATAGAATATATGACCAACTGTGGCTTGTTGCCCAACTATGCTTTCCCCGAAACAGGCGTGAAGTTGGAAGCCAGTGTATATTCAAGTAGAGAGAAGGAAGACAAGAAAGACAATGTGGCAGAGCCTAAGGTAATAGAACTGACCCGCCCGGCATCTCAGGGCATCAAGGAACTGGCACCAGGCAACAAGTTTTGTACCCAGAAATTCCAACTCGAAGTGAGCGGCATCCCAACATTCGACTGGAAGGACAATCTCGTCTCCATGCGCTATTGCTCGAAGTGCGACTGCTTGGCAGAAAAAGGTTCGGCGGAGTATGCTACGGCGAGCTGTCCCAAATGCGGCGACCCTTCATGGGGCATCAATACCCATCAGTATCTGAAATTTACAAGTGCCCGTAGTGCCATGATGAAAGTGGATGCCGTGCTTGACGATGCCAAGGAGGAAAGGGAAAAGGAACAATATATCGTGAAGAAACACTTCATGTTTCATCACAATGGAATAGTTTCCTCTTATGCAATGAAGAGCATAGGCTTCGGTATCGAGTTCTGCAACAACATGGACTTGTATGAGTCGAACTACGGCATGCAGATGCAGACAGGTAGCAAGGTGGAAGTGAACAATGACACGTTGATACCGGAAAATGGTTTTGTGACCTGCAAATACTGTGGCAAGTCAACACCGCTGTTGGCAAAACAGACAAAAGACCATCAGCCAGTGGAACAACATTACAGGTTTTGCAACCATAAAGATGTGTCGTTTGCTGAGGACACTCAAGGGGAAGTCTTCGAACGACTCTACCTGTACCGCCACATACGTACGGAAGCCATAAAAATACTGCTACCCATCCAAATTATGGATGCAAAGGCGGCAGTAGAGATGTTTAAGGCAGGAATAGAACTGGGCATGAAGGAATATTACCGTTCTTCGCCCGAACACATCAGGATGGACTCCTATGCTGAGATGAACCATGCCACGGGGGAGAAAGATTATTATCTCGTGATGTATGATACCATTCCCGGTGGTACTGGCTATCTGGCAAAACTGTACAACACGGAGGAGTTCTCGAAGATGATTCGGTTTGCCTACGAGAAAATTAAGGATTGTACCTGCCAGTTGGAAGGCAAAGACGGATGCTATCACTGCATCATGACATACGGCAACCAGTACAGTCGTGACGCTTTCAGCCGCGAACAGGCGGAATTGCTCTTTGAAAAACTCGTGGGAGGAACAAAGACATGGGAATGTATATCGGGTTCGGTGGGTACGATAGCTTCCAACGGTGCCGCAGAGGACAGCGAACTGGAACTGAAGTTCGTCCGCTCCATGCAGACCTTGGCAAACAACAACGGATGGACTTTTGAGAAGAAGCCCGATGACACATCGTATTACTATCAACTCCAAATTGAAGACGGGGATAATGATACGGAACTGATTTACCATATTAAGCCCCAGTTTGAGTTGACTGTGGCATACGGAGTTAGGAAAGTGACCATCCCGGATTTTCAAATCATGTGTGCATACGCAAGGATTGACGGTGTGGAAATTGCGGACAAGACAAGGATTCCATGGTTTGCCGTGTATTTGGACGGTTACGCTTACCATGCCATAGACCCCAACATGCGGTTCTATGCCGACTTTGAGAAACGTGAAGGTATCAAGGAGGCAAAACCGCAAAGGATGTTCTCTTGGACGCTAACATGGGAAGACATCTCACTCTTTGAACAGGAGAAAGAAGACGAGATAGGTCTGAACTCTGTGGCAAGACTGGGGAAGATGCTTGAGAATCCACAAATGGGTGCCATCAAGGAGAACTGTTTTTGGGCGATTAAGGATATGGACAATTTCTTGGGTAATGGAGGCGCAATGTTCAGCGGAAGTGTGACGATCGACGACAACTGCGATGCCGGGCTTACGGATGATTCTACCGACGAGGAAGTGGAGGCCGCTTTCACCCATGGCCTAAGTTATAACATCGAGATAACCAAAGGACTTCGGATGGCAGACAAGGACGAATGGATAGGTTTTTGGAGAAGATATAACCTCTTGCAATTCTTCTGCATGAGTATCGGCGAGGAGCAGACGGATACCAATGATGAGCAGATAGACCGTGAGGAGATAAAGATGTTCTATCCTGGAATGGAAGACATCATAGACCTGCTGCTTGACAATGGCGTGCCGTTTAGTCATGACGGTATGTGTGAATTGACGGACGATGACAACGAGGTGGTAGCTTGTGCAGACTTGATAATCGACAGTCCTCTGATTGCCGTCAATCCTGCTAGTGAGAGCGACCAGAAAGTATTTGAGGAGAGAGGATATAAGGTTATCACCAAAGATGAGTTTAATATTGGAATAATAATAAATAAAGAATAAGATTATGAGACTGTTTTTTTCAGATACATGTTTTGATGCTATCTTCAAACTGCCAAAGAAGATACAGGACAAGGTGGTGGCTTTCCAACGTAAGTTTAGGGAAGACAACACGACTAACGGAATTCATTTCGAACCGATTGCACAGTTCAGAGACTCCTCGCTCAGAACAGCGAGAATTGATGACAACTATCGGGCCGTAGTGGGTGTGCTCGATGGTGACAACTATTGGTTGCTTTATGTGGCAGACCATGAGAAAGCCTATCGCTGGGGTATGAACAAACGTTTCGCATGGAACGAAAACACGCATGCTTGTCAGATTATTACCGTTGAGGAAAAGACGGAAGAAGTGGTCATTCCAACAGCTCAACAGACAACATCGGCTTTCTTTGCTGATGTACCACAAGAGAAATTGCTCAAGATTGGTGTGCCGCAAGAGTTTGTTGCCAAAGTGTTGGCTATCCAGACGCTCGACGACCTTGATGCATTGGAAGCCAACTTGCCTGAAGATGCCTACGAAAATATCTTCAATATCATGGATGGTGAAAGCATCGATGACATCATCGCAGACATAGAAGAAGGACAGGCCAAAGGCGATGCAGACAAATTGCTTAGCGATAATAATAAGCGTCGCTTTGTGGAACTTACCGATGATGATGCACTGCAGCGTATCATCGAACAGGGAATGGACAAATGGCAGATATTCCTTCATCCGTCACAAAGAAAACTGGTGTATGCCGACTACAAAGGCACTATGAAGGTGAGTGGTGGCGCAGGTACAGGAAAGACGATTGCTGCCATACATCGCCTGAAACATCTGTGCGAAACACCAGATGTCAACGTCCTCTTTACAACTTATACACGCACGCTGAGTGAGAATCTTGCTGAGTCCATAGAGAAACTCGGCATTGCCAAACAAAAATATACGTTGAAGAACATCGACCGTGTGTTGCTCGACACTGCGGAAAAGTATAAGGTGAAGGAGGGTTACAAGGTGCTGGACTATAGTGGAGACGAGGAATCGCTGAAACTATGGCGTGAAGTGCTGGAAACAGAAGTAACAGAGTTTGACGAGCAGTTTCTCTATGATGAGTATATCGACGTTATCGTTTATTATGGCAACAAGGATGTGAAGCAGTATATGCTTCAGCCTCGTGTGGGACGCACGAAGGCTTTGAGCCGCAAACAACGTATTGAGATATGGAAACTGGTGGAGAAGTATGTGGCTCTCAAACAAGAAAGACGTGTTGTTGATCGTTTGGAACTGTTCAATGAGACGACCAACTACTTGAAGGAAAACAATCTTCATCCCTATACGAATGTCATCGCTGATGAATTTCAAGACTTTTCCAACCCGGAGTTAAAATTCCTCCGTGCACTGGTGGCCGAGGGCAGAAACGACTTGTTCCTTACTGGTGACCCCATTCAGAGAATTTATACTGGAAGGAAAATCAACTTTAGTGCTGCCGGCATCAACGTGCGTGGTGTGCGCAGCAGGAAACTTAAAATCAACTATCGTACCACGGAGCCTATCAAGCGAGTTGCAGTGAGTGTGGTGAAAGGCATCAACTATGATGACATGGATGGAGGCAAGGAAAACATGAACGGCTATGTGTCGCTAATCCATGAAGGAGAGATACCTCAGTACACGACGGTCGTTGATGCCAACGCAGAGGTAGATAAGGTAATGGAGTGGATCAAGGAGTGTCAGAACTCAAACATCAAGTTGTCAGAAATATGCATTGCCGCTCCAAGTTTCAATCTTCTGAAGGATATCCAAAGCCGACTGCATCACGAAGGAACAGACTTCCGAACACTCAAAGGAACACAAAAGCAGGGAAGCACAAACGGTATCAATCTCTGCACATTGCACTCACTGAAGGGCTTGGAATTTCGTGTCGTCATTCTGACTGGCATCAACGAGCGCAATATTCCGTCAAAGGTGACTGCGAGTTATCCTTTCACGGGTATGGACAAAGTGGCTCAAAAGGAATATCTTTCCTCCAAGCGTTCGCTGCTATATGTAGCTATCACCCGAGCCAGACAGTTAGTTTATATGGTAGGTGTGGGTGAGCCTACAGGTTTGGTGAAATTGTCAGAATAATCCACATGGACTTATCACGCCACTTCATATTGCTCAATGGCGAGGCAAAGACCTTGCAAA
>CAVKVO010000104.1:0-8314 GCA_963659575.1 Prevotella sp. CAG:1031 | reverse complement strand
AGATGGAGGCCATCGATGTGTTCCATCCCGACCGTATGGCCGACCGAATACTCGGTATGGGTGACATCGTGAGCCTTGTGGAGCGCGCCCAGCAGCAGTTTGACGAGGCTAAGGCCAAGGAACTTGAAAAGAAAATCCGCAAAAACAAGTTCGACTTCAACGACTTCATGGCGCAGATACAGCAGATAAAGAAGATGGGCAACATCAAGGATCTGGCTGCAATGATACCAGGAGTGGGCAAGGCCATTAAGGACATCGACATAGACGACAACGCCTTCAAGGGCATTGAGGCCATAATAAACAGTATGACACCCAAGGAGCGCGCCAATCCCGACCTGATAAACCAGAGCCGACGCATGCGCATAGCCAAGGGTTCGGGCACCAACATTCAGGAGGTGAACCGACTCATGAAGCAGTTTGACCAGATGCGAAAGATGATGCGCCTCGTGGCAGGCACGTCAAACTCGAAGATGATGCAGATGGCCAACGCAATGAAAAACATGAAGGGTATGCCAAGGATGTAACCATGGCGAGCTTTACTATAGACAAAAAACTTATATAACAATATGCAACTGATAGACGGAAAGGCCACTGCGGCCAAGATAAAGGAAGAGATAGCCGAAGAGGTGGCGCAGATTGTGGCCAACGGAGGCAAGCGTCCGCACCTGGCTGCGGTGCTCGTGGGTCACGACGGCGGCTCGGAAACATACGTCAAAAACAAGGTCATCGCGTGTGAGGCATGCGGATTCAAGTCCACTCTCATACGCTTTGAGGACACCGTGAGCGAGGAAGAACTGCTCGCCTGTGTGGACAAACTCAACAACGATGCCGACGTTGACGGCTTTATCGTGCAACTGCCGTTGCCAAAGCACATTGACGAGCAGAAAATCATTGAGGCCATCGACTACCGCAAGGACGTTGACGGTTTCCATCCGGTCAATGTGGGTCGCATGGCCATAGGTTTGCCGTGCTTCATCTCGGCCACTCCGCTGGGCATAATCACACTGCTGAAACGCTACAACATTGAGACAAGCGGCAAGAAGTGCGTGGTGCTGGGTCGCAGCAACATCGTTGGCAAGCCCATGGCGCAGCTGATGATGCAGAAACAGTATGGCGACGCCACCGTTACAGTGTGCCACAGCAGGTCGACAACGCTCAAGGAAGAGTGCCGCCAGGCCGACATCATCATCGCCGCAATAGGTCGTCCCGACTTCGTAACGGCCGACATGGTGAAGGAAGGTGCCGTGATTGTTGACGTTGGAACCACGCGTGTGCCCGACGCAACGCGCAAGAGCGGATTCCGTTTGAACGGCGACGTGAAGTTCGACGAGGTTGCTCCCAAGTGCTCGTTCATCACTCCGGTGCCCGGAGGCGTAGGTCCCATGACCATCTGCTCGCTGATGAAGAACACTCTCGCTGCAGGTAAAAAGGAGTTCTACAAGTAATGACAGCCGACGAACTCTACCGCAAAGGCAACGAATGTCGTAAGGAAGGCAACTGGCAAGAGGCCATAAACAACTATATAGCCGCCATAGAGCTGGACGCAAACAGTCCCGCCGTAGAAGCAAAGGCGATGCTTGACGACATCCTCAACTTCTATCACAAGGATGCGTACAACCCCTGACGGTACAAGAACACAGGCGACTCACCGAGCCGCCAATAGAGAAAGGAATGCTTTATGAGTAAGATGAGAGGTGCCATTGTGGTTGACACTGACAGGTGCAAAGGCTGCTCGCTGTGTGTGGTGGCCTGCCCGCAGGAGGTCATAGCCTTGGCCAAGAAAGTGAACATACACGGTTATCCGTTTGTGGAGGTGGTCAACGCCGACGCTTGCGTGGGCTGTGCGGCATGCGCAATAGTGTGTCCCGACGGCTGCATAACGGTTTACCGCAAAAAGATGGAGGAATGACAGCATGGCAGAACAGGAAGTGACATTGATGAAAGGCAACGAGGCTATAGCCAGGGCTGCCATACGCTGTGGGTGCGACGGTTTCTTCGGCTACCCCATAACGCCGCAGAGCGAGATTATAGAGACTCTTTCGCTCGACAAACCTTGGGAAACAACCGGCATGGTTGTGCTGCAGGCCGAGAGCGAAGTGGCTGCCATCAACATGGTGCACGGTGCCGCAGGTGCGGGCAAGAGGGCGTTCACATCGTCGTCAAGTCCCGGTGTGGCACTCATGCAGGAGGGCATAGCCTACATGGCCGGTGCTGAGATACCCGGTGTGATAGTCAATGTGCAGCGCGGAGGTCCCGGTTTGGGCACGATACAACCCTCACAGAGCGACTATTTCCAGGCCACTCGCGGAGGCGGAAACGGCGACTACTATATCATAGTGCTTGCGCCTAACTCCGTTCAGGAGATGGCCGACTTCATGGATTTGGCCTTTACGCTGGCTTTCAAGTACCGCATTCCGGCCATGATATTGAGCGACGGCGTCATCGGACAGATGATGGAGAAGGTGGTGATGCCGCCCTACAAGCCGCGCCGCACTGAAGAAGAAATCAAGAAGGAGTGTCCCTGGGCGACGTTCGGTCGCGAAAAGGGTCGCCAACCCAATATCCTGACCTCGCTCGAACTGAAACCTGAGGTGATGGAGGCGCACAATCTGCACCTGCAAGCCAAGTACAGAGAGATAGAACAGAACGAGGTGCGCTACGAAACCATGCAGTGCGAAGATGCCGACTACGTGATTGTGGCCTTCGGAAGTGCCGCCCGTATAGCCCAAAAGGCCATCGAGATAGCCCGCAGCGAGGGCATCAAGGTGGGTCTGATGCGCCCCATAACGCTCTGGCCGTTCCCCTCAAAGGAGATGAAGGCACTGTCTGAGGGCAAGAAGGGTCTGCTTGTGGCTGAAATCAACGCCGGTCAGATGATAGAAGACGTGCGCTTGGCTGTGGGCAGCGGTATTCCCGTGGAGCACTATGGCCGTCTCGGCGGTATCGTACCCGAGCCGAACGAGATTGTCAACGCACTGAAAACAAAATTAATGTAGAGGAGGCAAAGACAAATGGACAATATAATTTCACCGGAAAACCTGGTATATAAGAAGCCTACCTTGATGAACGATGTGCCGATGCACTACTGTCCGGGGTGCAGTCACGGTGTGGTTCACAAACTCGTGGCAGAGGTTATCGAGGAGATGGGCATGGAAGACAAGACCGTAGGCGTTAGCCCTGTGGGTTGCGCCGTGTTTGCCTACCGCTACTTGGACATCGACTGGCAGGAAGCAGCCCACGGTCGCGCACCAGCAGTGGCCACGGGTATCAAGCGTTTGTGGCCCGACCGACTGGTGTTTACCTATCAGGGCGACGGCGACTTGGCGTGCATCGGAACCGCCGAAACCATCCATGCGCTCAACCGTGGCGAGCATATCACCATCATATTCATCAACAACGCCATCTACGGAATGACCGGTGGTCAGATGGCTCCTACCACCTTGATGGGTCAGAAGACCAGCACTTGTCCCTACGGACGTGTGGCTGAGCTGCACGGATTTCCGCTCAAGCTCACCGAGATAGCCGCCCAGTTGGAAGGAACGTGCTATGTGACGCGTCAGAGTGTGGAGACTGTGGGTGCAATCCTCAAGGCGAAGAAGGCCATACGCAAGGCTTTCCAGGCTTCGATGGACGGCAAAGGCAGCTCGCTGGTGGAGATTGTGTCCACGTGCAACAGCGGTTGGAAACTCTCACCGCACAAGGCAAACCTGTGGATGCAGGAAAACATGTTCCCGTTCTATCCGAAAGGCGATTTGAAAGACACCATCTAAGGTGTGGTTAGTCAACGAAAAAGGAGAAGAAAACAATGAAGAAAGAGATTATAATATCGGGATTCGGCGGTCAGGGAGTGCTCTCCATGGGCAAGATTCTCGCCTATTCGGGACTGATGGAAGACAAGGAAGTGACGTGGATGCCGGCCTACGGCCCAGAGCAGCGCGGCGGAACGGCCAACGTCACCGTGATAATCAGCGACGAAAAGATATCATCGCCTATCCTCAGCACCTTCGATGTGGCCATAGTACTCAATCAGCCTTCGCTCGACAAGTTTGCTCCTAAGGTGAAGCCGGGCGGCATCTTGATCTACGACGGCTACGGAATCATGAAGACAACCGACCGCAAGGACATCACTGTATATCGCATTGACGCTATGGACAAGGCGGCTGAGATGAAGAACAGCAAGATTTTCAACATGATTGTGCTGGGCGGATTCCTGAAAGTGTGCCCCATAATAAGCAACAGTGGCATGGAGAAGGCTCTCTACAAGACTCTTCCCGAACGCCACCACAACCTCATTCCGCTCAACATGCAGGCGTTGGAAGAAGGTGGAAAGATAATGCAGCAACAGTAATTGCGGAAGTTACTCAAGAAAGAGATTACGAAAAAGACCATGCGCACGGCGACTTCTCACTGTGCGCATGGTCTTTTTCGTATATCAACGCTGTGGCACAACCTTTCAGGGCGCAAAGGCCACTAAACGATTACCGTGCGATTTGGACTCGCTAAAGCTGTATCACTTCGATTCCACCGCACTCCACAAGATGCTTAAAGCAACCTTCCGCGGGAAACAACCCGGCGTATATTCCGGCGCAAACGAGCACGCCACCGTGGGCAAATATCGCCACTCGGCGGTGGTTCCGTGTGCGCAGTTCGTCGAGAAACGCCGCTACACGGGCGTATAGTTGCGGAAACGACTCGCCGTTTGTAGGGGCTACGTGCATGAAATCGTCGTACCACAGTTGCAAACGGGTGTCCTTGATGTCGTCAAACCGCTGCATTTCCCAGTCGCCCATGTTCATCTCCTTTAGTCGTTCGTCCACTTTCGGATTGTCATAGCCACAGTGGGCAGCCAGTTTGCGTGCTCGTGTCAGCGGCGAGGAGTACACCTCGTCAAACTGTCCGTACTGCTCCAGGTTGCTCTTCGTTGCGTTTGCCTCTTCCAAAAAGGTGTCTGCCACCGGCACATCCGTCCATCCGTAGCACGTGCCTTGGGGCACTCCTACGTGAGTATGCCTTACTAAAACCACTTCCATTGTGTGTTTCTTATTCGTTTCTTCTTGATTTTCGATACTTATCCCACATGGTTTATTGCGCATTCATGGCGACATAAACCACGGAGAGATACACGCTCAACTCCACCAATAGGAACATTGCGCCGCAGCAGTCGCCCGTATAGCCATGCAGTCTGCGCCATATCAGCAGATAGATGAGATACATGGCAAAGCACGGAACGAACACTATCGTGTGCCAACCGTGCGGCATGACGAACCAGAGGTACAGTCCCAAGGGCAGCAAACCCTGCACCGCCAGACCGATACTGGCCGACAGAGGCATCTTGCGATACACGGTTTTCGCCTTCGACTCCGCCTCTGTGCGTGCGTAGGGCATGGTCATTATCATCTGTCCCGCCAGCATTTTTGCAAAAGGGTCGGCAGCCAGCACCGTCAGTGCGGCCAGTGTGGGAGTGAGAGAGGATAGGCAGAGCAGCACAAGCAATTCGTACAGCACTATGCCGAGCACTCCGTAGGTGCCTATGCGCGAGTCTTTCATTATGGCGAGCACCCGTTCGCGGTCCGTGCCGCCACCTCCGAAACCGTCGAAGAAGTCGCACAAACCGTCCTCGTGCAACGCCCCGGTGATCAGTATTCTTACGGCTATGCCCATGACCACGGCGAGATGGAAGGGGAAAATCATGCTGCCGAAGTATATCGTGGCAGCCATTGCGCCACCGGTGAGCCATCCTGCGAGCGGCCAGTGCTCCACCACCGTTTCATAACTGTTCTTCGGCGGTTGGTAAATCCGCCAAAACGGCAGTCGGGTAAAGAAGATAAACGCGGCCCAAACGTTGTCGTACCATTTAGAAGTATTTAGTGATATGCGCATTTTCAAAGTCATTCATTTCGTTCATCATCCTCACTGCACTGTCCACCAAGGGGTAGGCGCACAGCGCACCCGTACCTTCGCCAAGTCTCAATCCAAGGTTCAGCAGCGGCTTTGCGCCCATTGTGTCGAGCAGAAGCTTGTGGCCGCTCTCGTCACCCTGGTGGCCGAATATCATGTATGGCATACTCTCCGGATAGAGCCGTGTGGCTGCCAAGGCGCAAGCGGTCATGATGAATCCGTCTATTAATATAATAAGGTGTAGTTCCGCGGCGCGCAGCATCGCCCCGATAGCGGCCACCATCTCGAAACCGCCAAAATAGCGTATGGCAAACTCCACTTCGCTTTCGCCGAAGGGACATTCCGTTGCGTTGAACCGCTCCACAGACTGTCGCAACACGTCGGCCTTGTGGCTCATACCTGTGGAGTTGAGTCCCGAACCGGCGCCGATGCACTTGTCGAGCGGCACACCGCCCAGCACATTCATCCACACACTCGACGGCGAAGTGTTGCCTATGCCCATCTCACCTATGCAGATGATGTTGCAGCCCAAAGCCTTGCACTCCTCCACCTGTTCCTCCCCTACAGCCAAAGCCCTGTCCATCTCCTCGCTACTCATGGCCGGAGCGTGCAGGAAGTCCTTGGTACCGGGAGCTATCTTGCGGTCAATGATGCCGGGAACGGTGCTGAGGTCGTGGTCAACGCCCACGTCAACGATGCGCAACTTAAACCAGTGCTGTCGGCAAAACAGGTTCACACCACCGCCGCCACGGGAGAAATTGACCATCTGTTGCCAAGTCACCTCGCGCGGCGACACGCTCACGCCCTCGCGCTCAATGCCGTGGTCGCCGCCAAACAGCAGATGGCAAGGTACAGACAAACTCGGGCGGAGCGTTTGCTGCACAAGACACACCTGCAAGGCGATGTCTTCGAGCCGTCCGAGCGAACCCTTGGGTTTGTTGAGGTTGTCTATGCGGTCGCGGATGGCGGCCTCCATGCTCTTGTCGGGAGCCGAAATTTTATACTTTCTCATGTCTAAATGCTTCCTTTTATAATGGTCGGTATGCCGCAAACCATAAGCACCACGGTGTCGGCACGTGCGGCTACATACTGGTTCATCCATCCTTCAAGGTCGGTGAAGCGGCGTTGCACAGCGTTGTCGCTCACTCCCCCACTGCCAATCTCGTTGGTAACGAAGATGTATGTAGCATCGTCCTTGTCGGTGAACTTCTCAAACTCCGCCTTCAACCCTTCGAGAGCCTCATCCACAGTGGGCTGTTCGCCGTCAGCCTTGTTGCGGTTGAAGAAGAAATTGGTGTACCACAGCGTCAGGCAGTCTATCACCGCCACACGCCCAGTGAGGTCGTGACGACTCAAAAACTGCTCTTCTTCAATGTTCGTCCACTGGCTTCCGCGCCGTGCCTTGTGCCTCTCCACCCTTTGTCGGAACTCCTCGTCCCAGATGTGTGCCGTGGCCACATACACCGGGCAATCACTTAGCCTCAGCGCAAGCCCTTCGGCGTATGCGCTCTTGCCCGACCTCTGTCCTCCGGTTATCAGTATTATCTTTCTCATAATTATCGTTTCTTGTCGGTAGCGGGCTTTTCCTTTTCCGCATCCCCGACGTTCATAGTCTCCCGCCGATGCTTTCAACCCACCGGCACAGACCACTTGCGTGACTATCAGCCATCTCCGCACCCTTTCATGGCGCAAAAATCGCTAAACATTTACCTGCTTGCAAAGTTACGCCAAATATGTATAAATGAGAAAAAGCCCGCGCGTTTTGCGCCAAACAGCATTTCAAAAGGAAGGGTTTTATCCACCGCAATGCCACGAACCAGTCCCGTTAGCGACATTTAGCGACCAACAACACAAGCAAACTAACGGCATTTGAAGCATCTTTCGCCACTTTCTTTTGTAAACTTTTATCACAGTCTCTTTTCCGAGAAACCCCAAAATATCGCTTTTGCAAACCATTGATATGCAATACGTTACAACGGCCGAAAAATATGCATAGGATTTGCCCGAAATCCTATGCATATTTGACCCAAATCCTATGCATATTTGAGGCAAATCCTATGCATCCATTTTTCGCGTCAAGTTTTTTCATAATTTCAGCGGTGTCGGTTTGGCTACTTTGCCACCCTCATTAAGCCATTCAAGTTCGGGTTTAGACATGAGTGAGATTAACGCCATCCATTCTTTAGGCCGACGTGAAACAAAAACCGGAAAAGCTCCCTTTTGTGGGCAAAACTCTCATTCTTCAAGTTTTTTTGATGGTGTTTGTCTGTGCCGCGCTTATGAGAGCAAGCTCTCAACACGCTGCACAGACAAACACCATCAGTGCCGTTCCGGCACTTGCCCACCAAAGGGCGATAAACCACGCCTTCGGCTAAAAACCGCTACGCAGTGATAACTATTCAGCGGTCCTTGCGCC
>CAVKVO010000103.1:0-8431 GCA_963659575.1 Prevotella sp. CAG:1031 | reverse complement strand
GATTAGGTGCATCTTATAATAAGGTGTAACAAACTCTACATTCTTTTGGCTGAGAATAACAGAAACGACATTGCTTGCAATCTCTGCCGTTGTCTTCTGCTCAATGATTTCCAAATACTCTTCAACGATTTCGTTTGTTACGCACAAAATCAGCTTTCCCGCCAAGAAGTCATCCCAAATCATACGATAGGGACTGATTTTTGGAAGGCTCATCAGAAGACAATTCGTATCAAGAACAATCTTTCTCATTTGTGAGAAGCTCGCAAGTGTTCATTACCCCAACTCTCAATAGTGTCAAGCGTGATAGCTCCGCTGTCACACAAGGCATCCAAACCTGCATCAACCTTCTTTGCAAAGTATTGGGCGATGACATTTTCAAGGTTGTCAAGTTCCTCTTGAGTCTTTATGAAAGACATCATGTGAAGGATTCTCATCTGAGCCGGAGTGAATACTGTCTGTTCCATAATATACCACTTGTTAAGTAACGGTTATGCAAAGATAGCGTTTAATGTCCAAAATCGGCAACAGCGATGTTGGTTTCTGCTGACTTAGATGCCGTTGTGCGCCTATTCTGTTACGGGATATTTACCGCAAATGTATGTTAAATGTAGGCTTGTGGAGACACATTGCTTAGCGTTTTGCCACCCGGTTGGCGCAGCGATTCTTCACTCTTCGTTCTTCACTCTTCACTCACTTCCGTTTGTGTCTTCGGCCAATTGACGAGAAAGAGTTTTTCGGTGGCACGTGTAAAGGCGGTGTAGAGCCAGTGGATATAGTCAGGCGTGAGCATATCGTCGGTCATGTGGCCCTGGTCTATATACACGTGTGCCCATTGGCCGCCCTGAGCCTTGTGACACGTGGCCGCATAGGCGAACTTTATTTGCAGAGCATTGTAGTATTTGTCTTCCTTGAGCTTCTTTATCCGGTCGGCCTTTAGCGGAACGTCGGCGTAATCCTCCATCACGGAGTTGAACAACCGTTCGTTTTGGTCGGCCGTGAGAGCCGGTGCCTCGGAAGAAAGCGTGTCGAGAATGGCCGTAGCAGTGATTTCCAGGTCGTCGTAGTCGGGAAACTGGAGCGTGATGTCGGCGAAACGCAGACCGTAGAGTTCGCTGATGTTGCGCACACGCCACACCCTTGCCCTGTCGCCGTTGGCTATATACGGCAAGGATTTGGCCGACCAGTGGTAGTTGTTCTTCACCACCATGAGCATATCCCCCTGACACAGTTCGTCCTCTCGACCGAGAACCATGTTGCGTATGCCCCGGTTGTAGATGTTGGCCCGCTTGTTGCTCCGCGTCACCACGGTTGTTTCGTCTATGCCAACCGCACTGTAGCTCGACGCAAGTTGCTCAATGAGTTCGTCGCCCGGCACCATCTGTATGTCGGCAAAACCATGGAACCTTATCTTGGGCAGTTGAGTAACCTCGTCGTGGGTAATCATTCGGCGTATAGCGGTGGCGTTGTAGAGTATGCCCGAACCGTAGTTTTGGCGCAACACCTCGTTCAGTTCCGCCTCATAGACGGTGAGTCCGTAGCCGCTGAGCACCTCGCCCGACAGTGCCGGACTGGCGTCTTCGCCCACGGGAGGCAACTGTGCCGTGTCGCCAATGAGCATCATGCGGCAACCTTGTCCACCATAGACATACTGCACGAGGTCGTCGAGCAGACAGCCACTGCCGAAGTTGCCCGAACCAAGTCCTTGGTTGGCCACCATCGAAGCCTCGTCTATTATAAATAATGTGTCGGTGTTGAGATTGTCGTTCAGGTTGAAACTGCCCATTCCGGCATCCATTGTCTTCTGTCGATAGATGCGGCGGTGTATGGTGTATGCGCCATGACCGGAGTTGAGGGCAAACACTTTCGCCGCACGTCCTGTCGGTGCGAGCAGCACGATTTTCTGTTTCAGTTCAGCCAGAGTGCGCACTATTGCCCCGGCAAGCGACGTCTTTCCGGTTCCTGCCGAACCACGCAATATCATCACCGTGCGGTCAGTGCGGTCGCAAACAAACGAGCTGAACGTGCCTATGGCTGCACTCTGCTCTGCGGTGGGGACAAACGGCATGGTCTGGATGATGCGTTGGGCAATCTCAATTTCGGTCATCGCAATAGATAATATGTATGATAGTTGTTGCAAAAGGACTTGAACACCGTTTCGATGTCATCCCTTTTGCCGTGCTCTTAACGCCTCAATCATCTGCTCGGCAGCGTTTTTTGGAGCGTTAGGTTTGCCCAAACGTTGGCGCAACTCGCCGTATTCCGACAGGATTCTCTCACGTTTGTCGCCTCCGGGAAGTACGTTTCCAAGCTCTCTTCGGATGTTTTCCACGGTGAAAGTGTCGGCAACGAGTTCGCTCACCACCTCCTTGTCCACAACCAGGTTGACCAGCGAGATGTACTTCACCTTTAATATATGTCTGCGGAGAAAGGCAATCAGTCGGGGTAGGGGAGTCTCATAGCACACCACTTGCGGCACATTGAACAGAGCCGTTTCCAAGGTAGCCGTGCCGCTCGTTACCAGTGCCGCCTCGGAGTTGGCCAAGAGAGGATATGTCTGTCCGAACACTATGTCGACCGAAGAGCCCTGAGTGAAGCGCGAATAATATTCCTTCTCAATGCCCGGAGCACCTGCCACAACCAGCTGATAGTCGTTTGCAAAAGGTTCGGCGGCCTCGATCATTGCCGGAAGATTGTCCTTAATCTCCTGTCGGCGCGACCCTGCGAGCAGTGCGATGATGGGTTTGCCGTAGCTGCGGAACGCTCCGTCGTAGCTGCTTAGGAACTCTTTCACCTCGTCGGCCGTTGGGTTGCCCACGTAGTGTATTGGGTAGTGGTGCTTCTCCTCAAAGAACGGCACCTCAAAGGGAAGGATTGAAAACAACTCGTCAACGTCGCGCTTGATGTTCTTTATGCGGTATTCCTTCCATGCCCATATCTTTGGCGAAATGTAGTAGAACACCGGGATGTTGGTTTTGGCCTTGACAAACTTGGCAATGTCGAGGTTGAAGCCCGGATAGTCCACGAGAATCACCACGTCGGGCTGCCACTCCACGATGTCGCGCTTGCACATCTTCATGTTGCCGAGTATGGTTCTGAGGTGGAGCAACACAGGCACGAAACCCATGTAGGCCAGTTCGCGATAATGTCTCACCCGTTCGCCTCCCACGGCAGTCATGCAGTCGCCTCCGAAAAAGCGGAACGAGGCTTCCTGGTCGGCCTCCTTCAGAGCCTGCATGAGTCTCGACGCGTGCAGGTCGCCACTGGCTTCGCCTGCTATCAGGTAGTATTTCATTGCAAATCCCAACCCCTTAGTTTGTCCATCATCTCGTATGCCGTCACGTCAATGCGCGTGGGCGTTATGGCAACATAGCCATGCGTGAGCGCCCAGTTGTCGGTGTCCTCAGCCTCAGGCTCGTCGTTGACATAGCTACCCACCATCCAATAGTAGTAGTGGCCGTGGGGATGCTGGCAGCGAACCACCTCGTTGCCCCATGTGCCGTGCGCCATACGGCATATCTTCACGCCGTTGAACGACGGGCGCAAGGGGAAGTTGACGTTCAGACAAACGCCCTTGGGCAGTCCCTCGGCAAGCACCTTACTGACGATGCGCTTCACAATGTCGGTCATAGGCGTGAAGTCGGCGTCGTCGCTGTGGTCGCACAGGGAGAACGCCACCGACGGGATATACTTCATGCAGCCCTCCAAGGTGACGCCCATTGTGCCCGAATAGTGCGTGTTGACCGACGCGTTGTCGCCGTGGTTGATGCCCCCGATGACCATTGCCGGCCATCTGTCGCGGCACAATTGGTCGAGTGCAATCTTTACGCAGTCAACCGGAGTGCCGCTGCACGACCACATTTCGCCTCCGTCCCACTCTCTGCGCTTCTTCAGCGACAGTGGCGTGGTGGCCGAGAAGGCGCATGAGTAGCCGCTGCGTGCCGATTCGGGAGCGCAAACGAGCAGGTCGCCAAACTCGCCAACCATTTTTATCAGGCTCGCCAAGCCTTTTGAGTGATAACCGTCGTCGTTGGAAATAAGTATTAACGGTCTTGTATGTTCCATAAAAGCAAGAATGTTTTATTTGCAAAATTACTAAAAACAATGCTGTTCCAAACGGTTTTTGTTCGGAAAATGGAAGCATCGTGAGGGCTAAATTCTCGTCTTGTTTTCCTATCCATGCCACTTGTGCATCGTAAGTGGCCCACTTAGCACCCGTAAATGGGCCGTTTACGACCCGTAAATGGGCCACTTTTGCACCGTAAATGGGCCACTTTTTGAACCCATTGGCAGTCAATTACTTGCAAAATGTGTGCAATACGCTTGCATCTTTCGCAGTAAAACGATATTTTTGTAAAGGTTTTTATGGAACGACCGATTATGAAAAGAACGTCCCCTTATCTGTTGCTGGCACTGACCTGCATGCTTTGTGTGTTTGCCTCATGCCGTAACGGTTCCCACCACTTCGTTATCGGAGTGTCGCAGTGCAGCGAAGACGTGTGGCGCGAGAAGCTGAACAACGAGTTGCGCGTGTGTACATTCTCCTATGACGGCATAGACCTGCGCATCTCGTCTGCCTATGACGACGTGGAGCTGCAGACACGCCAGATTGACCAGTTTGTTGATGCCGGAGTCGACCTGCTTATCGTCGCTCCCGGCCAGGTGAAGGTGTCCAAAGCCATAGAGCGGGCATACGACAAGGGCATACCGGTCATCGTGTTCGACCGCCGCATACATTCGCGCAAGTACACGGCCTATATCGGAGCCGACAACGAAGAGATGGGACGCAACATGGCTCGCTATCTGGCCACACAGGTCAAGGGTCGCGGCCGCATACTTGAGATATGCGGCTTGTCCACATCGTCACCCGCAGTAGACCGGGCAAAGGGGTTCGACAGCGAAGTGGCTAAGCACGGCAACATGGATATTGTGAAACGCATGGAGTGCGACTGGACTGAACAGAGTGCCTACCGGCTCACCGACTCGCTGCTCACGGCCTCGCCAGCCGACTTCGACTATGTCTTTGCCCACAACGACCGCATGGCTATGGGCGCGCGCAAGGCCGCAAAAAAGCATGGAGTGGACCTCAGCAAGGTGCATTTTCTGGGCATCGACGCCATGCCTCAGGCTGGAGGTGGCATGCAATTGGTGAGAGACGGCGAACTCCTTGCTTCATACATCTATCCCACGCGTGGCGATGAGGTGATGAAACTGGCTTACGACATACTCACCAAGAAACCCTTTAAGCGCGAAAACCTGCTCTCGTCTGCCCTCGTTACGCGCGACAACGCCAGTGTATTGCTCATGCAGAACGATGAGACGCAGCGCCAGGCCGCCAATCTCGTGTCGCTCAGAAACCGTGTCGTCTCCACAACCAACGCTTTCGACACCCAGCGCAGCTATCTCTTCATGCTCATATTCCTCGTTTGTCTGCTGTTTGGCGTCTGCACCTTTGCCGTTAAGGCGTATCTTGCCAAGACGCGTTTCAACCGACAGTTGCAGAACAGCATGGCGCAGCAGAAAAAGATGACCGCCGACATGGAGCGCATGACCCAGACTCAGTTGCGCTTCTTCACCAATGTGTCGCACGAACTGCGCACTCCGCTCACGCTAATCTCAGGTCCTGCCGACCAACTGGCCGAGCGGGAGTCGATAAAGGGTGAAGACCGCAACCTTGTGGACATGATACGCCGCAACGTGAAGATACTGTCGCAACTCGTGGACGAGATACTGGAGTTTCGGCGCATACAGAACGACAAGGCTAAACTGAAACTCAACCGTTTCGACATCGGCGAGGAACTGCGGTTGTGGCAGTCAGACTTTGCCGCCGTGGCGGTCAGGCGCGGACTCTCTCTCGAATATTGTGCCACAGGGAGTGCTTCTGTAATAGCCGACAAGGAGAAGGTGTCGCATATCTATTTCAATCTCATGACCAATGCACTGAAGTATACTCCTCGTGGTGGCAGTGTCGTTACGCGACTGGAAATCACCGACAGCACGTTCCGCATTGTAGTGGCCGACACAGGCAACGGAATGTCTGCCGAAGACAGTAGCCACATCTTTGAACGCTTCTATCAGGCAAAAGGTTCAGTGGGAGGCACAGGCATCGGTCTTGCCATCGTGAAAAGCTATACCGACCTGCACCGTGGCAAGGTCTCTGTGGAGAGTTCTCTTGGCAAGGGTACGGCGTTTACGGTGGAATTGCCGTTGCATCAGCCCGGATATGACGCCATGCAGGACGACGCTAACGTACAGTGCAGTGGCGACAATGCTCTTGCCGACGACTATACTGCGGAAGACATCAGGTCGCGCCGGAACGTGGAAACACTCGTTTCCGTTGACGACAGCGACAGCAGCAAACCTCTTGTGCTGGTGGTTGACGACAATGCCAGCATGAGGAGCTACATCAAAAGCATCCTTCAGTCACAGTATAATGTCATCGAGGCGCAGAATGGGGAGGAAGCTCTTGCCGAAGCGCGCAAGAATGTGCCGCAGATAGTGGTATCAGATGTTATGATGCCGGTGATGGACGGGCTCACACTGAGCCGCCGAATGAAGGAGGACATCTCCATAAGCCATATCCCCGTCATTCTTCTCACCGCCCGTGTGCTTGAGGAACAGCGGGCTGAAGGCTATGCCACAGGTGCTGACTCCTACATAACAAAACCATTCTCGGCCTCAACGCTCACTGCACGCATAGACAATCTGCTGAGAAACCGTAGGCAACTGAAGCGCATCTTCTCTGGAACTGTGCAGGAACAGGCCGACGAAGAAAGCTCTCTTGGCGAGACCGACAAGACTTTCGTGGCGCAGCTTCGCAAGATAATCAAAACACATATCCCTGATGCCGACTATTCTGTGGAAGATCTTGGGGCGGAAATAGGCCTGAGTAGGGTACAACTATATAGAAAGGTGAAGGCTCTCACGGGATATTCCGTCGTGGATTTGCTCCGTAAGGCGCGTCTCGCAAGGGCAAAGCGTCTGCTTGAAACCACAGACAAGACTGTTCAGGAGGTGGCCTACGAGGTTGGTTTTACCACTCCGTCATACTTTGCCAAGCGTTTCAAGGAGGAATTTGGCGTGAGTCCCGGCGATATCCACAAGGCATAGCGGTCATTGTGTGGCAGGCTTAGGCAAACGAATCGTTCATTGCCTGCAACGATTGATGCAATGAACGATTCGTTTCCGTTTATGTATCAATTGTGACATAGGCAAGTGGCTGCGTTACATAACTTTGCGGCAGAAAATCAATAATCAGTAACGAAAACCTAAAAGTTATGAAACAGATGTCCAAGCCGGTCTTTGCCGCAGTGCTTGTCATGGCAACGACCACCATTTACGCGCAAGAAGAGCAGAAAGCCAGCTCCAAGGAGGAGGGCAACCGCAACGTGATGCTCAACGCGGCAAGCGCCAACGGTCCGCGTGAGATTCAGATAGGTCTCCCATCTGCCGATGTCAATGTGCTGGAGAACGGGTTGCCCGTAACCTATGCCACCAATCCCCATTCTGTGAACACCGTTTGGCGTGGCGATGCCAGCCTCAGCCACCAAGGATTGCTCAAGATAGCGGAGACAGCCATCACCACTGGCAACATAGGTTATGCAGTAAACTCCTTTACCCAAAAGGGACAGAAGGGATTCAACGGCACTTTGAACTACAAGAGCAACCACTTTGGTTTGCAGGAGTTCTCGCTCAATCTTAACGGCGACCTCGGTAAGGAGTGGTATTACAGCTTCAACACCTACCAGGACTTCGACCCAGGAACATTCAAAATCAAGTCTACTCCTTACCAGGACCGCACTCAGATATACAAGGCACTCATCACCAAGAAATACAACGGCAACCGAGGTGAACTCACTGCCATGTATAAGTATGCCAACAGTCACAATGTCTATAACTATGCCACCCAGAGCGCACCGTTCATCTATGTGGGCGACGGAAGCGTGAAGGAGTATGGCGACTTCAAACTCGGCACCACTTCTTATCTACCCATCGACAATGAGATAACTTACAGGGACATGCGTACCGGCGAGTTGAAGCAGACTTCGCTCTATGATGCCTGTCTGAACAAGGCGAGTGAGGTGACATTGATGAACAATTACCGCTTTGACAATGGGCTGAACTGGACGGCTACGCTGAAGTACGACCACTCCCGCGGTGCAATGGTCTACCAGACTCCGATGGCAATCATCGACCTGAAAGGCAAGGATGGCGCTAACTGCAACTATATGTATCGCGACATCGACGGGCAAACCAAGGCTTACAACGGCCAGTATGTGCAGACACGTATGTCATGTCTCAATGCCGGAACCATCGACGAGGTGCTTTTCACCACCGAACTGAGCAAGAAGTTCCAGAATTCCACTCTCCGTGTGGGCATGAACGAGTGGTTCTATCACATCGACTATTGCTCCAACACCACGATGTACGACCA
>CAVKVO010000102.1:0-8432 GCA_963659575.1 Prevotella sp. CAG:1031 | reverse complement strand
AAACTAACATATTGGGTTGCCAATCGTAACTCGGCCACTTTTGCACCGTAAATGGCCCACTTACGATGCAAAAGTGGCCCATTTACGACTCGTAAGTGGCCCACTTTTGAGAGGTATATTGTAGGGATAGGGTAGGCAGAGGTGTAACCTGTGGAGTATCAAAGGGTTACGCCTCGCTGTCGTCTTGTGGCTCTACGGGATGGAAATAATCGTACACCGCCTTGGCTTTTGACGCTCCAATTACAGCGGTAAGACTGCTGAGTTCGGCCTCCTTTATCTTCTTCACGCTGCGCAAGGCGCCCAGCAGAGCGTCTTTGGTCTTCGGACCTATGCCGGGAATGTCGTCAAGCTCGGAGTGCAGAGCGTGTTTGGAGCGCTTGTCGCGGTGGAAAGTGATGGCAAAACGGTGCACCTCGTCCTGTATGTGGGTCAGCAGGCGAAATAGCTCGCTGTCGGTCTTCATGCCAACGGTCATCGGCGGAAAACCGTAGAGCAGTTCGTTGGTGCGGTGATGCTCGTTTTTGGCCAGTCCGGCAATGGGAATGTCGAGCTGAAGCTCGTCTTCAACCACCTGTCTGACCACCTCCATCTGGCCCCGTCCACCGTCGGTGATTATCAAGTCGGGTAGGGGCTGACGCTCCTCCACAAGACGCGAATAGCGACGGCGCACCACCTCCTTCATAGAGGCATAATCGTCGGGTCCAGTGACGGTTTTTATGTTGTATTTGCGGTAGTCTTTCTTGCTCGGTTTTAGCTTTTTGAACACCACACAGGCCGCCACAGCGTCGGTTCCGGAGATGTTTGAGTTGTCGAAACACTCTATCTGATATGGCATTTTGGGCAGCTTCAAACTGTCTTGTATCTCCTTCATCAGGCGCACCGCACGCTGCTCGGGGTTGAGCTTTTCCTGTTGCTTCAAGCGGTCGAAACGATACTGTTTGCAGTTCATCTGCGACAGTTCCAAAAGTGTGCGCTTGTCGCCACGTTGGGGCACGGTTATGGTCACTCCGTCGAGCTTTATGTCCACCGGAAACGGCAGGATAATCTCCCGTGAAGTGCTCTTAAATCGCTCCCGCATCTCCACTATGCCGAGCGAAAGCAGCTCCTCGTCGCTCTCGTCGAGACGCTTCTTATATTCAAAGGTGAACGACTGGTTTATGCTGCCGTTGCTCACGTGGATGTAGTTGATAAAGGCTGTGGTGCCGTCGTTGGCTATCGAGAGCACGTCAACGTTGTTTATCGTGTGGCTCACCACCTCGCTCTTCGACACGAAACCGTCTATCAGCAGATACTTGCGCTTCACTTCTTCGGCCTCTTCAAACCGCAATTCCTCCGCCAAACGCTCCATTTCCTCACGCAAATTGCGCAGAATTTCACGCGTATTGCCCCGCAAAATCTCCTTGGCTTGGGCTATGTTCTTGCGGTAATCGTCCACCGACTGCCGTCCCACGCACGGTGCTCCGCAGTTTTTGATGTGATATTCCAGACAAACGCTGTATTTGCCCTGGTTTATGCCCTCTTCCGTTATCGGCATGCGGCAGGTTCGTGGCCGGTAGAGCTTCTTTATGAGGTCGAGAACGGCATACATCGACCCCAAATGGGAGTAAGGACCGAAGTATGTTCCCCATGATTTGTTGATGGTACGGGTCTTGAAAATGCGCGGAAAAAGCTCGTTGGTTATGCAGATACTGGGGTATGTTTTGCCGTCTTTCAGCAACACGTTGTACTTAGGGTTGTACTTTTTTATGAGATTGTTCTCCAGTAGCAGTGCGTCTTCCTCCGTGTTCACCACCGTATATGATATGTCGTGGATCTTGCTCACGAGCACTTTTGTCTTGAAACGGTCCACTTCGGTGTGGAAATACGACGATACGCGGCTCTTCAGGCTCTTGGCTTTGCCCACGTAGATTATCGTTCCCTTGTCGTCAGAGAACTGGTAGCTGCCCGGTTTCTCAGGCAGTCGGCTCACTATCTCCTTGAGACGGGCAATCCGTCTCTCGTTTTCTTCTTTCGTCATCTGTCGCGTTCCTTATAATTAAATCTCGTTTTGTCGTCGTTTGGTGGTTGGGTAGGAGGCTTCTTGTGGTGCGCTTGGAGTAGCTAAGGTGTATGCTTGGAGTTGCTAAGGTGTATGCTTGGCGTAGTTTACCTGTATGTTCCGCTTTGCTTGTTGTATGCTTAGCCACCCTTGTCTATACACTTAGCTGAACTTGCCCGTATCTTGGCTATCCTTCTCCGTGCCTTCTGTCGCTCTTTAAGGCTCTCTTGGTCGTTTTGTTCCATGCGCTTAACTTTAAGCCCGTGTGCGCTTTGCTACTGGCTTCTACGCACTTACGCGTTTAAGTTTCACGTGAAACTTTGTACTAACCGCTGTGTTAACCTCCCGGCTGCTGCGCCTTCTGTCCCGGTTGCCTTGCCTTTCGTTTTCGGTAGTCTTGTCCTTTCTTTTCGGCAGTCTTGCCTTTTGCTTTCTGCTGCGTTGTCTTTCGTTTTCGGCAGTCTTGTCTTTTGCTTTCGGCAGTGTTGTCTTTCGTTTTCGGCAGCCTTGCATTCTCCTTTTGGGTGCTTTGCTTTTCGTTTTCGCAAGGCATGCCGTTTGAGCTTGTTTCTGCGGCCTTTGTGCAGAGAAAACAAAAGTGCGACATTCCGCTTCTGGTTTTGTGTGCCGTCAAGAAATAACGGCTTGTTATGCGGAATGTCGCACTCTGGTGCTGTTGTTATACCTTGAGAAGGGTGGACACTTCAACGTTCTTGTCGAAAATATCGCGTCCGTGCAGTCCTTCGTCGTTTATTTCTATAATGAAACTCATGTAGATTCCCTTAGGATTGAACTTCTTTACGAGGTCGTAGGCGGCTTTCATTGTGCCGCCAGTAGCCAGCAAATCATCGTGAATCAATACAGTGTCGCTCGGTAAAATGGCATCTTTGTGTATTTCGATGGTGTCGGTACCATATTCTTTCGTATAGCTTTCGCTGATTGTCTCGGCTGGAAGCTTGCCCGGTTTGCGGCACAGCACTACGCCAGCTCCCAGCTTTATGGCGAGTGCGGAGGCGAGAACGAATCCGCGACTCTCTATTCCGACAATCTTAGTGATGCCTTTGTCTTTGTAAATCTCATAGAGTTCATCGACCATAATGCGCAAGCACTCGGGATCCTTCAGTAGGGTAGTGATGTCTCGGAAGTTGATTCCTTTCTGTGGGAAGTCTGGTATGCTTCTCAAATTCTGCAATAAAGTTTTATTATTCATGTTCAATAAGTTATGGATATTGTCTCTTTCAAAAGTTTCACGTGGAACTGATTTTCAACAAGCTGTACGCTTGCTCTCGTTGCCTGTGGCGGCTTTAATTCATGTCTGTGGCTATTTTGCTGCATATATGGTTGCCTCGTCTTATATGCGCGACTATTCTGTTTAGTGCGTGCGCCGCTCTGTTTCGTGGATGTTGTCGTACTCCGCTTTGTGGATGCTGCCGTTCTGTTTCGTGGATGCTGCTATTCTGTTTCGCGCATGGCTGCTCCGCAAGCAAAAAAATAATGCTCGTGCTGTGGGTTTATCGTCCCATCAGCACGAGCATTACATTGATGTCGCTTGGCGAAATGCCCGGTATGCGGCTTGCTTGCGCCATCGTTTCCGGGTCAATCGCTTCGAGTTTTTGTCGGGCTTCCGTTGAGAGCTGTTTCATTTCGCGGTAGTTGAAGCGACCTTTTATCTTGATATTCTCAAGCCGGTGCATCTTTTCTGCCACCATTTTCTCACGCTCTATATAACCTTTATATTTGATTCTTATTTCCACAGCCTCGGCTATCTCTTCCTTTCTTTCGGTAGGACGGTCGAGAACCGCCTTAAATTCGGGCAGTATTTCAGCCAGTGCCGCCATGGAAATCTGCGGACGGCTTATCAGGTCGGCCAGTTTGCAACCCTCACGCAGTGGCGTTGTGCCGAGTTTTTCGAGCGAAGAGTTTATTTCACTCGGCTTCACCGAAGTGGTCTTGCAGTAGTTTTCAATCTCCGTCATCGCACTTTTCTTCCGCATCCAGCAGTCGTAGCGGTCTTTTTTTGCCGTTCCAACGGCATAAGCACGTTCAGTCAGTCGTGCGTCGGCATCGTCCTGTCGCAGCAGTATGCGGTGTTCGGCTCTCGAAGTGAACATACGGTATGGCTCGTCCACACCCTTTGTCACGAGGTCGTCAATGAGTACGCCGATGTAGCTTTCGTCTCTCGCCATCACAAACGGTTGGCTTCCGCCGCAGCGCAGTGCAGCGTTTATTCCTGCGGCCATGCCTTGGCCTGCCGCTTCCTCATATCCTGTGGTGCCGTTCACCTGTCCGGCGAAGTAGAGTCCCTTGATTACCTTCGATTCGAGCGTGTGCTGCAGTTGCGTCGGGTCGAAATAGTCGTACTCGATGGCATAGCCCGGACGGTATACCGCCACGTCGCGCAGAGCAGGAATCTTCTTCAGAGCCTCAATCTGCACGTTCATGGGCAGCGACGACGAGAATCCGTTAAGGTACATCTCGTTTGTGTCTACGCCTTCAGGCTCAAGAAACAGCGGATGCTGGTCTTTGTCGGGAAAAGTAGTGAGCTTTGTTTCGATGGAAGGACAGTATCTGGGCCCGATACTCTGAATTTGCCCGTTGTATAGCGGCGAGTCAGCAAGTCCGCTGCGCAGAGTTTCGTGAACTTCGCGGTTGGTGTAGCACGTCCAGCACGGCAACTGTCGCAGTGGTCTGTGGCTACTTATAAAACTAAAGCGGTGGAAATCGTTCTCGCCGTCCTGCACTTCCATATCCTCGAAGTGCACGCTCCGGCGGTCAATCCTCACGGGTGTGCCCGTCTTCATGCGTCCGCTGCGTATGCCGTGGCGCGTTATGCTCTCGGTGAAGTGGGGCACCGCCGGTTCGGCAATGCGTCCTCCTGGCAGTTTGTGGCGGCCGATGTGCATCAGTCCGTTGAGGAATGTACCTGCTGTAACGACCACACACTTGGCCCTAAGCTCCACTCCCCATACCGTGCGTATGCCTGTGGCCTCGCCGTTGTCCACGATCAGCTCGTCGGCTTGGTCCTGCCAGATAGAGAGGTTTGGGGTGTTGTCGAGCACTGTGCGCCATTGCCAGATGAACTTTCCGCGGTCGCACTGTGCCCTGGGACTCCACACTGCGGGTCCCTTGCTGCGGTTGAGCATTTTGAACTGTATTGCTGTGGCGTCGGTAACGAGTCCCATGTATCCGCCAAGCGCGTCAATCTCCCTGACGATTTGGCCTTTTGCTATTCCGCCAACGGCAGGGTTGCAACTCATTTGCGCAATCTTGTTCATGTCCATTGTCACCAGACACGTCTTTGCGCCGATGTTTGCCGCAGCCGTCGCGGCCTCGCAGCCGGCGTGTCCTCCGCCGACAACGATGACATCGTAGTGAAAAACCATTGAAAACTGTATAAAATATGTAGCGCAAAATTACGCATAAAAATCGATTTTTGCTTTGAAAGCTTTTGCCTAATCATTAATTTATAGTAATTTTGCGGCAAAATAAGGGGTTGAAAATACCTATTATCAAGTATCAAACTCATTTTAGGCGGGTTCTATAAATTACCGCCGTAACAAACAACAAAACATTATGGGTTACGTTTTGCCGTCTTTTGGACTCTTTTCAGTGCCTATCGCCACCTCGCGCGGTCGTAATGCCCGCATTATTCCCTTGCTTGCTGACAATATTCCCTTGGAAATAGTCCCCAAATCTGGCAAAGCTAATTTATAGAACCCACCTTTATTTAATGGACGCGTGATGCGCTACGTATGTCGGAAACAACAATTTCTAACAATTAAATAATCTAATTTCAATCATTTATGTGGTTAATCAACTCATCCATTGGTAGGAAGGTTGTGATGTCAATAACCGGCATTGCGCTTATCCTATTCCTGACATTCCACATGTCAATGAATGTTGTCGCTCTCTTTTCTGGAGAAGGCTACAACATGATTTGCGAGTTTTTGGGAGCAAACTGGTATGCTCTTGTCGCAACACTTGGCCTCGCAGCCTTGGCAGTCATTCACATTCTCTATGCCTTCATTCTGACTATTCAGAACCGCAAGGCGCGCGGCGGTGAGCGCTATGCCGTTACGAGCCGTCCTGCAAAGGTAGAGTGGGCTTCGCAAAACATGCTTGTGCTCGGCCTGATCATCGTGTTGGGTCTGCTGCTCCACCTCTGGAACTTCTGGAAGAACATGATGTTCGCTGAACTGACAGGCATCAGTGTTGCTCACAACCCGGCTGACGGTTTCTCCTACATCGTGGACACGTTTGCCTGCCCGGCCTATGTTGTGCTTTATATCGTTTGGTTGGCAGCCCTTTGGTTCCACCTTTCTCACGGTTTCTGGAGCGCTATGCAGACCTTCGGATGGAACGGCAAGGTTTGGTTCTGCCGCTGGAAGGTGATTGGTATCGTTTATTCCACCATCCTCATGCTCGGTTTCCTTGTAGTAGCCCTGGCTTTCGCTTTCGGATGCGCACCAAGCCTGTGCTGCTAATTAACAACAAACATTCATTTTCATAACAGAAAGATTATGGCTAAGCAAATAGATTCAAGAATACCTGAAGGTGCTGTGGCTGAGAAGTGGACTAACTACAAAGCCCACCAGCGTCTTGTAAACCCCAAAAACAAGCTGAAGCTCGATGTCATTGTCGTGGGTACCGGTCTGGCAGGAGCCAGTGCTGCCGCCAGTCTTGGCGAGATGGGCTTCCGTGTGCTCAACTTCTGCATACAAGATTCACCCCGTCGTGCTCACTCAATCGCCGCTCAGGGTGGTATCAACGCCGCAAAGAACTATCAGAACGACGGCGACTCCGTTTACCGTTTGTTCTACGACACCGTGAAGGGTGGCGACTACCGTGCCCGTGAGGCCAATGTATACCGTCTGGCAGAGGTGTCCAACAGCATCATCGACCAGTGCGTGGCCCAGGGAGTGCCCTTCGCACGTGAGTACGGCGGCATGTTGGCCAACCGTTCTTTCGGTGGCGCACAGGTTTCGCGTACATTCTATGCTAAGGGACAAACCGGTCAGCAGCTTTTGCTCGGCGCTTATTCTGCCCTGAGCTGCCAGGTTAAGGCCGGCCGCGTGATACTTTACACTCGCTACGAGATGGAAGACGTGGTGATAGTTGATGGCCGCGCACGTGGTATCATCGCCAAAAACCTCATCACAGGCGAGCTTGAGCGCTTCTCTGCCAACGCTGTGGTTATAGCAACCGGCGGTTATGGCAACACATACTTCCTTTCTACCAACGCCATGGGCTGCAACTGCACCGCCGCTGTGCAGTGCTACCGCAAGGGAGCTTACTTCGCTAACCCCTGCTACGTGCAGATTCACCCCACATGTATTCCTGTTCACGGCGACAACCAGTCTAAACTTACCCTTATGTCTGAGTCTTTGCGTAACGACGGACGCATCTGGGTGCCCAAGAAGCTGGAAGATGCCAAGGCTCTGCAGGCTGGTCAGAAGAAGGGAAGCGACATTCCCGAGGAAGACCGCGACTACTATCTGGAGCGTCGCTACCCGGCTTTCGGTAACCTCGTGCCCCGTGACGTTGCTTCGCGTGCCGCTAAGGAGCGTTGCGACAAGGGCTACGGCGTGAACAACACCGGTCTGGCCGTGTTCCTCGACTTCTCTGAGAGCATCGAGCGCCTCGGTCTCGACGTGGTTCGTCAGCGTTACGGCAACCTCTTCGATATGTATGAGGAGATCACCGACGTTAATCCTGGCGAGTTGGCCAACGAAATCAACGGCGTGAAGTACTACAACCCGATGATGATATATCCCGCTATCCACTACACAATGGGTGGTATCTGGGTTGACTACGAGCTTATGACCTCCATCACCGGTCTGTTCGCCATCGGCGAGTGCAACTTCTCTGACCACGGAGCCAACCGCCTCGGTGCTTCAGCCCTTATGCAGGGTCTGGCCGACGGCTACTTCGTGCTTCCTTACACCATACAGAACTATCTGGCCGACCAGGCTATCTGGCCTCACCTGTCTACCGACCTGCCCGAATTTGCCGAGGCAGAGAAGGGCGTTCAGGCAGAAATCGACCGCCTCATGGGCATCCACGGCAAGCGTTCTGTAGACTCTATCCACAAGGAGCTTGGCCACATCATGTGGGAGCACGTAGGTATGGGTCGTACAGCCGAGGGACTGAAGGAAGGCTTGGAGCTTATCAAGAAGATACGCAAGGAGTTCAACACCAACCTCTTCATCCCTGGATCTAAAGAAGGTCTGAACGTGGAGCTCGACAAGGCCATCCACCTGCGCGACTTCATCACTATGGGCGAGCTTATAGCCTACGACGCACTCTCTCGCAACGAGTCTTGCGGCGGACACTTCCGCGAAGAGCACCAGACCGAAGAGGGCGAGGCACAGCGCGACGACGAGAACTACTTCTA
>CAVKVO010000101.1:0-8502 GCA_963659575.1 Prevotella sp. CAG:1031 | reverse complement strand
TTGTACGCAGAATAGGCTGTGATGGTAATTCCGAAAACGAGTATTCATTGCACTCACTTTACCTTATTTTCAAATCGTTGTTCTCAAATCCTTGTCGTTAAAAACTCAAAAAGTTCAAGGGCGTCCAACATCTTTCCACTTTTTATTCGTATCTTTACACATTAGTTTTGGCAATGCACCAGAACTGTAAGCCCTGAAAAATAAAAACAATATATATAATGCAGTTCAAATGGAATTACGAACAACCCACTCCGGAGACACAAAAGGCGGCTGAAGAGCTGGCGGAAAAGATCGGGATGAGTCCGATTCTCGCCGGATTGCTCATAAGGCGAGGGATTAAGACCGAGTCTGCCGCAAAGAGGTTTTTCCGTCCGATGCTCAACGAACTGATAGACCCGTTTCTGATGAACGACATGGACGTGGCCGTGGACAGGCTCAACGATGCCATGGGGCGCAAGGAACGCATAATGGTCTACGGTGACTACGACGTGGACGGGTGTACCGCCGTGGCGTTGGTATACAAGTTTCTGCAACAGTTTTACTCCAACATCGATTACTACATACCTGACCGCTACGACGAGGGCTATGGAGTGAGTCGCAAAGGCATCGACTTTGCCAACGAGACGGGAGTGAAACTGATTATCGTGCTCGACTGTGGCATCAAGGCGGTGGAGGAGATAGCCTATGCAAAAAGTCTTGGCATAGACTTCATAATATGCGACCACCATGTGCCCGACGAGGAGTTGCCGCCGGCAGTGGCCATACTCAATCCTAAGCGGAGCGACTCCACCTATCCTTTCCGACACCTTTCCGGATGCGGTGTGGGTTTCAAACTCATGCAGGCGTTCGCCAAAAACAACGGAATACCGTTTTCACGGCTCATTCCGCTGTTGGATCTCTGTGCGGTAAGCATCGCCGCGGACATCGTGCCTGTTGTCGGGGAGAACCGCACCCTGGCTTTCCACGGTCTGAAACAACTCAACCAGAACCCGTCGGTGGGTTTCAAAGCCATCATAGAGATTTGCGGACTTACCGGCAAGTCGATAACCATGAGCGACATTGTGTTCAAGATAGGTCCTCGCATAAACGCTTCGGGACGAGTGCAGAACGGCAAGGCGTCTGTGGCACTGCTCGTGGAGAAGGACATACACAAGGCTTTGGAGGAGGCAAGTCGCATCAACGGCTACAACGAGCAGCGCAAGGACATTGACAAACAGATGACCGAGGAGGCCAACCAGATTGTAGAACGGTTGGAAAACCAGAAGCATCAGGCTGCCATCGTGCTCTACGACGAGAACTGGAAGAAAGGTGTGATAGGCATTGTGGCGTCTCGCCTCACCGAAATATACTTCCGTCCCACCGTGGTGCTCACCATCAGCGACGGCATGGCCACTGGCTCGGCGCGCAGCGTGGCCGGTTTCGACATCTACGAAGCCATAAAGAGTTGCCGCGACCTGCTCGAAAACTTCGGAGGTCACACCTATGCCGCAGGACTGTCGATGAAAGAGGAGAACATACTGCCGTTCCGTCGTCGTTTCCAGGAGTACGTGAGCAACCACATTCTGCCCGAACAGACCCAGGCCATACTCGACATCGAGGCTCGCATAGACTTCAAGGACATCACAAAGAAACTCCATTCCGACCTGAAGAAGTTTGCTCCTCACGGTCCGTGCAACCCCAAACCGATGTTCTGTACCCGCGACGTTTACGACTACGGTACGAGCAAGGTGGTTGGGCGCCATCAGGAACATATCAAACTGGAACTCGTGGACAGCAAGTCGAGCAACGTGATGAACGGAATAGCCTTCGGACAGAGTGCTGCGGCACGCTACATCAAGAGCAAACGCAGTTTCGACATAGTATATACCATAGAGGAAAACGCCTTCAAGCACAGTGAGGTGCAACTGCAGATAGAAGACATCAAGCCATCTGATGAAGACTGACGTCTACGGGGAGATACTCAAGAAGTATTGGGGCTATGATGATTTCCGCGGCATACAGCGCGAAATCATAGAGAGCATCGGTGGCGGACACGACACCCTTGGACTCATGCCCACAGGTGGCGGCAAGTCCATCACGTTTCAGGTGCCCGCACTGGCCATGGAGGGAGTGTGCATTGTGGTCACTCCGCTCGTCGCGCTGATGAAAGACCAGGTGGCTCACCTGAAGCAGCGCGGCATCAGAGCGGCGGCCATACACTCCGGACTGTCGCACAGCGATATCATCGCGATACTCGAAAACGCCGTGTTCGGTGCTGTGCGACTTCTGTATGTTTCCCCTGAAAGACTGTCTTCACAACTTTTTCTCACCAAACTGAAACACATGAAGGTGAGCTTCATCACCGTTGATGAAGCTCACTGCATCTGTCAATGGGGCTACGACTTCCGTCCGGCCTATCTCAACATAGCCTTAATCCGCCACGTTGTGCCCAACGCTCCGATACTTGCGCTCACTGCGTCGGCCACACCGGAAGTGACCGAGGACATCCAGGTGCGCCTCGGATTCCGTGAACCCAACGTGTTCCGCATGAGTTTCGAGCGCAAGAACCTCGCCTACATAGTGCGCAAAACGCTCGACAAGCGGGGCGAGTTGGTACACATCCTGTCATGTGTGGACGGCAGTGCAATTGTATATGCCAACAGCAGGCGGCGCACCAAGGAGATTTCCGAACTGCTCAACGCCGCCGGAATGAAAGCCACATACTTCCACGCAGGACTTGACAACGCCGTGAAGGACGCGAGACAAAAGGCTTGGCAGTCGGGAGAAACGAGGATAATCGTGGCTACAAACGCCTTCGGTATGGGTATAGATAAGCCCGACGTGCGCGTTGTGGTACACATAGACTGTCCCAGCAGCATTGAGGCATACTTCCAGGAAGCAGGACGTGCTGGACGTGACGGCAAGAAAGCATACGCAGTGCTGCTCTATGCAAGTAGCGACAGGGCGCAGTTGGCCAGACGTGTGGCGGAAACGTTTCCCGAAAAGGACTATATAAGAGATGTGTATGAGCATCTCGCCTACTTCTTCCAAGTGGGAGTAGGTTCCGGATGCGGCAAGGCCTTCGATTTCTGCATCGACCAGTTCTGTCGCACTTACCGCTTCTTCCCCGTACAGGTGGAGTCGGCGTTGAACATACTCGACAGAGCCGGCTATATAGAATACAAGGAACAGCAGGACAATCAGGCTCGCGCCATGTTCGTTTTGCAGCGCGACGACCTGTATCGACTGCGAGGTAATCCTCCAGAAGAGGACCGGGTGATTGTGGCAATGCTCCGCAACTACAGCGGAATGTTCAGCGACTATGTGTATATCGACGAGAGTTTTATCGCGCAGCAAACGGGGTTGACCACTCAGGAAGTGTACAACGCACTGAAATCACTCCAACAAAAACGCATACTGAGTTTCATTCCGCAGCGAAGCACGCCTACCATACGCTATGCGCAAAGTCGTGAAGACCCCGACCAACTGCGTTTTTCCGACGAGGTGTATAAGGAGAGAAAGGAACAATTCTCGCTGAGAATAAACGAGATGGCAGCATACGTAGCCTCCGACGACACCTGTCGCAACCGTATGCTACTGCGATATTTCGGAGAAAAAGTCAGTCACGACTGCGAACAGTGCGACGTGTGTCTGGAACACCGTGGAAAAACAGCCACAACGCAGAATATTCAGGATGCCGAAAAAGCCATTCTTGAGATACTCGCCGACAGTCAACACCATCATGTGACGGAGTTGTCAAAGATAAAACTTCCGTCAAAAGCCATTGATGAGGCTCTGCACAATCTGCTCCATGAGGAGCGCATAGAACAAAAAGACGGGATGCTCTTTGTATAGCGACAGTTCGCTCATGCAAAAAGCATCCCGTAGTTTCTTTTATTATTGACTCTTGCTCGTTATAGCAAAAGTTCGTTTTTACAGTTCCTTACGCAAAGCCTCAGCCATTGACGCATACTCTTCGTCTGTGAGATACACCTCCTGTGGGTTCATGCGGAACACTCCACCGAAGTCAGGACCGCCAACATATTTCGGCACGAGGTGAAAATGCAGGTGCTGCAGTGTGTCAGCATAAGCACCGTAGTTTATCTTGTCGGGATTGAACACCTTTTGCATTGCTCTCGTCACCTTTGCCACGTCGGCCATAAAGGCGTTGCGCTCCTCGTCGGAGAGCACGTTGAGGTCGTCAACATGACCGTTGTAGGCCACAAGGCACCGTCCGCGATAGGTTTGCTCCTTGAATATGAACACACGCGAAACGCTCAGCTTCGCCACTTCAACCATCAGGTTTTTCAAAGTCTCATTGTTTTGGCAGTAGAGACAGTCTTTTGGATCACTTACCATTGTTGTTTCAGTTTTTATAATTAGTCTTTAATCGTATTCTATTACAGTGCAAACTTACAAATAATAATCCGTAAATGGTTGTAAATAGGTGGAGTAGTTACGGCAAAAGCCTCTCTCACCTTGCATATATCGTCGCTTATTGGTAATTTTGTGGCCATAACAACACATATTTTATATATAAGGAAAGAATGAACGATGCCATCATAACCGAAGCCAAAGCGGAGACGGCGGTGCTCGTAGGTCTGGTGACCAAAGACCAGGACGAGGCCAAGACTAAGGAATATCTCGACGAACTGGAGTTTCTGGCCGACACCGCAGGTGCCGTAACCGTGAAACGCTTCACGCAAAAGCTCGCAGGTCCGAGTTCCGTGACGTATATCGGCTCCGGAAAACTTGAGGAGATCAGACAATATATCAAGGACGAAGAAGACGCGGAGCGCGAGATTGGTATGGTAATCTTCGACGACGAACTGTCGGCCAAGCAGCTCCGCAACATCGAAAAGGTGCTGGGAGTGAAGATACTCGACCGCACCACGCTCATACTCGACATCTTCGCCATGCGTGCGCAGACGGCTGAGGCCAAGACACAGGTGGAACTGGCTCAAAACCGATATATGTTGCCGCGACTGCAACGCCTTTGGACCCACTTGGAACGCCAAGGTGGCGGTTCCGGTTCTGGCGGTGGAAAGGGTAGTGTGGGTCTGCGTGGTCCTGGAGAAACCCAGTTGGAGATGGACCGGCGTATCATCCTGCAACGCATCACGCTGCTCAAACAACGTCTGACGGAGATTGAAAAACAGAAAACAACGCAGAGAAAGAACCGCGGACGACTCATCCGTGTGGCTCTCGTGGGATATACCAATGTGGGCAAGTCCACTCTGATGAACCTTTTGGCCAAGAGCGAGGTGTTTGCTGAGAACAAACTGTTTGCAACGCTTGACACCACGGTGAGAAAGATGGTCATCGACAACCTTCCTTTCCTCATCGCCGACACCGTAGGATTCATCCGCAAGTTGCCCACCGACCTTGTCGACTCGTTTAAGTCAACGCTCGACGAGGTGCGCGAAGCCGACCTGCTGGTGCATGTGGTGGACATTTCGCATCCCGACTTTGAAGATCAGATACGCGTGGTGGACACTACGCTGAAGGAACTAGGCTGCGCCGACAAACCGTCGATGATTGTGTTCAACAAGATTGACGCTTATACATGGACGGAAAAGGAGCCTGACGACCTCACTCCGCCAACAAAGGAGAACATAACCCTTGAGGAACTGAAGCAAACATGGATGGCAAGGCTCAACGACAACTGCATCTTCATATCGGCACGCGACAAGGTGAATGTGGACGAACTGCGCGATGTGCTATATAAAAAGGTGAAGGAACTGCACGTGCAGAAGTATCCCTACAACGATTTCCTGTACAACGAATACACAAACGAGTGACCTTTTTCGGCGGAATTTTTACCGCAAAAGGTCATAAAACAGTAAGAATAGGTACACTATGGACAACTATCGCTCTCTGACTGTCGACGAGATTGAAGCCTTGGAACAGTGCGGTTGCACTGCCGACGACTGGCTTCGGGTGAGTGTTTCGGGCGACTTCGCGCCGGGAAACATCGCAAACGTGGCTTTCTATGGCGACATTACGCTCGGCGTTTTCGATAAGTTGATTGACACGGGTGACGGTTTCATGCGCCACACCGGCATCAGAAACGCCACGCTGCGCAACGTTTCCGTGGGCGACAACTGCCTCATTGAGAATGTCGGAGGCTACATCAGCGGCTATGCGATAGGTGAGGAATGTATCATTTCCGGCATAGGTACGATGGCCACAACCGAAGGTGCCACCTACGGACAGGGCAACACCGTGGCAGTGCTCAACGAGGCTGGCGACGGCAATGTGGTAATCTACGACGGACTGACTGCGCAAATGGCGGCGTTCATGGATGCTTTTGCCGGTGAAAAGGAGCTTTGGCAGCGGTTGCGAACGATGGTTGAACGCCATGTGAACGACAATCTGCCGGAACAAGGGCAGATTGGTTATCGAGTGAAAATAGCCAATACGCGCGAGATAACCAACACCATCATCCACGACGAATGTGAAATCAGCGGTGCCTCAAGGCTCAGCGAGTGCACAGTGATGAGTCTTCCCGAGGCCGGCACATTCATCGGCAGCGACACCGTTTGCGACAATTCCATCATCCAGGCAGGTTCTTCCGTGCTCGACGGAGCGCGACTCTACAACTGTTTTGTGGGCGAAGCGTGCCACATAGGCAAAGGTTTTTCGGCTGAAAACAGTCTCTTCTTCGCCAATTCCCACATGGACAACGGTGAGGCGTGCGCAGCTTTCTGCGGGCCGTTCAGCGTCAGCCACCACAAGTCCACACTGCTCATCGGGGGCAAATATTCTTTCTATAACGCAGGTTCGGCCACGAACTTCAGCAACCACGCATACAAACTCGGTCCTATACACTACGGTACACTCGAAAGAGGAGCCAAGACGGCAAGCGGAAGCCATCTGCTTTGGCCTGCCAATATCGGTGCTTTCTCGGTGTGCATAGGCAAGATACAGAACCATCCCGACACTTCCGACCTTCCTTTCTCATACGTCATCGGTTCCGAGAGCGGCACTCTGCTCGTGCCGGGGCGCAATCTGACCACCGTAGGCACGTTTCGCGATGTGGCAAAATGGCCAAAGCGCGACATGCGTCCGCGCTCCAGCCGGCGATCGATAGTCAACTTCGACTGGCTGAGTCCCTACACTATGGCAAAAATCCTGCGAGGAAAACGCATACTGGAGGAACTGAAAGCGGAGCAGGGAGCCAACGTCGCGTCGTACAACTACAACGGGTGTGTGATAAAAAACAGTTGGTTGCTGAAGGGAATAAGGCTCTACGACCTTGCCCTGCGCCTGTTTATGGGTGAAGCAGTGGCTGGACACACGGGCGAACTGCCGGAAAATAGTATCGGAACGGGCCAGTGGACCGACCTGTGCGGACTGCTTGTGCCATCCACTGAGGTAGAGCAGTTGGCCGAGGACATCAAGAACGGTGCCGTAAGCGATATTGCCGCAGTAGAAGAACGGTTCGTTGACATGCACAAAGGCTACGACACCTACAAGTGGAACTGGACTTACCGCAACGCGATAGACCTTCTGGACATCGAAATGCTTACCGTTGACGACATCGCCCATCTGACTGACGACGGCAAGGAGGCTCGTCGCGAGTGGCTGAACGCCGTGCGCTACGACGCTGAAAAGGAGTTTGCGCTCGGCGATGTGGCCGAAGATTCGCTCAAAGCGTTCATCGACAACCTCCAATGAGCGCTTCCTATACCTTATTGTATATTATATACCTATATATATTATAAAGAGAAACACACAAAAACATAACTCACATGATGTTTAGACCAATGATTACAGCCATTGTCTGTGCGGCAATGGCTTTGACAGTTTCCGCCAAGGAATACAAATACGAGAGTGTTCCGGGTGACAAACTGGGCACACGTATCTACACACTCGACAATGGGCTAAAGGTCTACTTGTCGGTAAACAAGGAGAAACCGCGCATCCAGACCTACATCGCCGTGCGCACCGGTAGCCGCAACGACCCTGCGGAAACCACCGGACTGGCTCACTACTTGGAGCACTTGATGTTTAAGGGTACAAAGCAGTTTGGCACGTCCGACCCAGTGCGTGAGGCTCCGCTGCTCGACAGCATTCAAAACCGCTTTGAACAGTATCGCCACATCACCGACCCTGCCAAGCGTAAGGCTTTCTACCACGAGATAGACAGTATATCGCAGTTGGCTGCGCAATACAACATTCCCAACGAGTATGACAAACTGATGTCTTCAATCGGTGCGGAAGGCACAAACGCATATACCGACAACGACGTTACGTGCTACACGGAGGACATTCCGAGCAACGAAGTGGACAACTGGGCTAAGATACAGGCCGACCGGTTTGTGAATATGGTGCCGCGAGGTTTTCACACTGAGCTTGAAGCCGTGTATGAGGAGTACAACATCAGTCTGACAAACGACTGGAACAAGATGTTCACGGCAATGGATGCCAAGTTGTTTCCCAACCATCCTTACGGCACGCAGACCACGCTCGGCACTCAGGAACACCTGAAAAATCCGTCGCTGGTGAACATCAAGAACT
>CAVKVO010000100.1:0-8570 GCA_963659575.1 Prevotella sp. CAG:1031 | reverse complement strand
AAAGGAGGTCAAGCACGCTGAGATTTGGAAGGAAACCGTGCTTGCCGGCATACACCTGGTAATAGTTTTTGGAAACGAAGTCAGGATCTTCCAATGGACGCTTGGGGTCAATGGCGTCACGGAAGTCCACAATTGCTACGTTAGAGACATTGACTTCGCCGTTGGAAACGCTGCCGTTCGCATTATTGGGAGTATTGTCTTCGCTGCCTAAGCCATATCCCTTATTTCCGTTGAAACCGTTGTTTTTTGCGCCTTGAACGCTCGTTTTATTGTAAAACGAGGATAAATCTTCGGCGTGGATGTATTGGTCTGTGGGAAGAATGTTTGGGTGGATGTCAAGCAATTCGCACATCTTCTGGCATATCTCCATGTTGTAGTCGTAGAGGAAGTCCCATTTGCGCTCGAAAAAAGGACGGATGTCGTCGGCGTAATAATCAAAGAAAGGAGATTCGCTGTATGCGCTGAGCAGCGCGTACCAATGAACGTGACGCCAGTTGCCGTGGTCGCTTATGCGGATGTCACGCATCTGTTGCGCCCCATCGGCCCTTTCCACAGGCACGGTCAACGCCTGCACGCCGTTGGTAGTGGCTATCACGCAACGGTTGCGGTAGGTTTGCTTGCGGAAAGTGTCGCACCGCTCAATGAAAACACGGTCGTAGCGGTACAGTTTCTGATACCACTGCACCGGTCCGAAGTAGGTTGTACTAAGAAGAACTTGCTTTTCTGTCATTGTGATTTTGCGCTTCATTGCGCCCCAAAAACCGCATTTCAACGATGAAACCGTAGAATCTTTCTGCCTTGGATTTACACCCTTTGGCGGACATTTATGCCCTTGCCTGCCGTTTACTTCAGCAGAAACGTCCGCTCGCGCCTAAAGCTACCGAGCATCGGACGGCTACTGTCGAGACTGTAGGCTACAAGACATACACGTCCGATTATGCGGCTTTCGGGCACGGGGCCAAACTGCCGACTGTCCAAACCGCCCTTTCCGAGCGATTCCATCCAGTAGTAATCCTCGTCAGCGCAGGTTGCCTCACGTCCAGGAACGAGATATGAACCCTTGCCTACGGCGATTGTGTCACCCGGACCATACTTGCAGCGGCACACGAACACCCCTTTGTGACTGTCGTCAGGACTATCGAAAGCCACGATGTCACCCTTTTCCACAGGCGAAGCCAGCAACCGACCATAGAAGAATAGCCCTTTGCCGCCGCCAGTGCGCAGTCCGTAGCTCCACCGGTTGACCAAAATGCGGTCGCCCTCCATCAGTTCCGGCTCAAGATTGTGCCCGTCCACCGTATATAAGGTGAACGCGAGTGCCCTGAAAGCGGCCACTGCAAAGGCTGCAACAAGCAGGGCAAGGAGAAACTGTATGGTGGTTTTCAATGCCTTCTTTATGTTGTCAACAAGAGTTTTGCGGCTGATGACATCGTTGAACGCTGCTGGTTGGAAACTGCTATTTTATGTTATCAACGACGCTAAACAGTCGGTTCCATCGTATTCCGGAGAATCCGTGACGGTCAGGATCGCTCGACCACCACACGAAGATTGGCTTTCCTACGATGTGATCTTCGGGAACAAAGCCCCAATAGCGCGAGTCAGCTGAATTGTGGCGGTTGTCGCCCATCATCCAGTAGTAGTCCATCTTGAACGTATACGACGTTGCCTGTTTGCCGTTGATGTAGATTTTGCCGTCAACCACCTTCAAGTCGTTGCCCTCATACGTTCTTATAGGACGCTCGTATACGGGCAGATTGTCGAGAGTGAGCTGAATGCTCTTGCCCTTTGCCGGAATCCAGATGGGTCCGTAGTTGTCTCGCGTCCAGTGCTTGTTGCCGTTGAGCGGATAAGTGTCAAGGTCGGTGGCTTCGGTGTTGAGCGTTATGCTCTCCACCAAGTCCTTCCGCATGGCCAGAGCAGCCACGGCACGCTTGGTGAGCGGCATATAGCCCTGCGTGTTGAGACTCTGGAGGTCTTCCATGGATATGCCGAGCTCCTTCATAAGGTCGTCCGGCAGTCCCTGACGCAGCTTTACATAATAAGTATACTGCACGTTTTCCGGTTCCTTGTTGGGCTTTCCGTCAAGATAAACGATGCGGTTCTTTATCTGAAGCGTCTGTCCCGGCAGTCCCACACACCGCTTCACATAGTTTTCCCTGCGGTCAGCCGGGCGCGTGATGATGTCGCCATATTCGGCGGAGTTGGCCTTTATCTCCTCACGTCCGGCAGAATAGAGAGCGTCGAAGTAGCGCATGCGGTCTACAGCCGACAGCGAGTCGGGGTTGGGACGCTGCGGATAGAGCTGATAGCCTATGGAGTAGCACATCTGATAGTAGTCGTATGCCTGGTAGCGCGGTGCAGAGCACAGGGTGTCACCGGCAGGATAGTTGAACACAACGATGTCGTTGAGCTGCACTTTTCCCAGTCCTTTCACGCGGCGGTAGTCCCAATGCGGCCACTCGATGTACGACTTGCAGTCGAGCACGGGCAGAGTGTGCTGCGTGAGCGGCATGGTAAACGGCGTTTCGGGTATGCGCGGTCCGTAGCTCACCTTGCTTACAAAGAGGTAATCGCCCGTGAGCAGTGACTTTTCGAGTGAACTTGAGGGTATGACGTAGTTCTGAAAGAAGAACAGGTTGACGAAATAGACGGCCACGAGGGCAAACACGAGCGCGTCGACCCACGACATGATGAACCTTACCGGTCCTTCGGCATCCTTCCACCACTGCCAACGAATCTTCTTTGTGATGTATACATCATATATAAACGGCACCACAATCAGTCCCAACCAACTCTTCACCCACACGAGGAAGAGCAGATAGAGCACGAGAACTGTGGCAAACTTGAGCCATTGTTTCGCTGTAGGCTTTTGTTTCTTTCGGTTTTCCATCGCAACTTAAAACTTAAACATGTCGTTTATGGTGAGCAGTCCCGTGTGAGAAGCTGTATATTCGGCAGCGAGCACCGCTCCGAGAGCAAATCCCTTGCGCGAATGAGCGTCGTGGGTGATGGTGATGCAGTCGGCTTCGCTCTCATAGTTGATAGTATGTATGCCCGGCACCTCGCCACGGCGCACACTGTCGATGCGCAGAGCGTCGGCTGGAGCGTCACTGCTGCCGCTAACAGTACCGTCGGGAGCAGTCATTGTGCCCTTTGCCCAGCGGTCTTTGCGGTCGAGTTGCGAGATGATGTCTTCAGCCAAGGTTATTGCCGTGCCGCTCGGAGCGTCGAGTTTGTGAATGTGGTGCACCTCCTCCATGGTCACGTCATACTGACTGAAACCGTTCATAATCTTGGCCAAATACCTGTTTACTGCCGAGAATATGGCCACGCCCACAGAGAAATTGGATGCCCAGAAGAGCGTTTTGCCACCTTCGGGCGAGCACATGCGCTCAACGTCGGCCTTGTGTTCGGTCATCCATCCAGTGGATCCGCTCACCACCTTCACTCCCTTGGCAAACGCCTTCAGGTAGTTGCCGTAGGCAGACGTGGGCGAAGTGAACTCAATGGCCACATCAGCCGACGCGAAAGCCGCACTGTCAAAGTCCTGTTGGTTGTCGATGTCGATGATGCTCACTATCTCGTGGCCGCGGCTCAGGGCTATCTGTTCTATCATTTTGCCCATCTTGCCATAGCCTATCAATGCTATTTTCATGTTTTTGTATTGGTTTAATCTCTGCAAAGTTACACTATTTTACCTATAATACGCTGAAAGCCAACTTAAAAAAGCGGAAATGGAGATTGGCAAGCGAATTGTAGGCGGAGTGCGGAAAGGTAATAGGCGCAGGAAAGTGGGCTCACAGTTCTAAAAGAGCGGTGTATAAAGTGTTAAATGTCGGCCAAATATTATTACTATATCTAACTTTGGAAAACAAAGATTGCATACATTCTTGCCGGGAATGTATGCAATCTTTGTTGAGGGTGATTTTGTTTATACGCTTGCGTCAGATAGGCAGGGTATTTATAGGAGGTACGGCGCCCTCGCCGTATCATTCGTGCTCAAAACGCTACTCTTTCGCCGTATCATTCGTGTTCTAATGTTACTCTTTCGCTCTTACGAGCGATGGGATCGTCGAGGGCGACGACCCTCCTAAGTTTGCCAATAAGCAAGGGCGCAGAGGACGCAGCGCCTACTATGCGCAGCGATTCTTCATTCTTTACTTACTCACCTTCCGCTTATCCATTATATACACTCCGTGCGGAAGAGCTTGGAGGCAGTCTAATCCGCGACCTATTAGGCGGCCGTCGAGCGAGTAGATATTGCCACGGCGCTCAGAGTCGGTGACGGCGGTGGTTATGCCGCTCGAACCGCGGGTAACGGTGAGTTTGCCGCTAACGTACGAAAGCTCATAGTTGTTGGCCTTACCGCCACTGACAACAATGTCGTAGATGCCCTCGGGCGAAACGCTGTCGGCAAGACATGTGGCAATGGGACGCTCGGAGAACACCGTGTCGGTCTCGCCGTTCTTGAATCCGTCGTATGACAACTCGAACTTCGGGTTGGCCTCACCAACGCATCTGGTGGTGTCGAGAGCGGTGACGGTGAGCGGTGCGGCGGTGATGATGAGGAATCCGTCCACATACTCCACGTCCTCCGATTCTATCGTGCCACGACTCACACGTATGGGATAGCGTCCCACGGGCGTTGTGGGCAGAGCGTCGCACACCACTTCGGGTCGTCCGTCCACCATGTCGCCCTCAATGCGGTAGCCCAGTTGCGGATTGGGTTCGCCATACTTGCGCATACTGTTGCGCCCCTTCACGGTGGTACCAAACTCCACCACGGTCTTGAATCCGCTCCACTGCGCAGCCGCCTTATACTTCGCTGCCGTGCCTGCCGGCACATACAGAGTGGCGGTGTTGCTGCTGGACGAACCGAACACAAACGCTCCGCCGAGCAGAGGCGGCGTCTTGGAGCGCGAACGCACGGAGGTGAGTGCGCTGCAACCGTTGAAGGCTTCGCGTCCGATGGTGTCTATCGTAGTAGGAAGCACAAGGTCGGTTAGCCAAGCATTGCCGGCATAGGCAAAGTCGCCAATCACCTTTACCCCACTGGGCACCGTTCCGCTGGCTATTCGAGGCAGAGCCGCAATCACCTTTGTGGTGTCTTTGGAGTAGACAATCCGTTCTTTCACGATGAAATCAGCATCTGTGGCAGGGCGCAGAAGCACCGAGTCGAGCCGCTGGCAGAGCGCCAACGCACCCGCACCGAAGTGGCTTATGCTGTCGGGGAGATACACCTGACGGAGCGTGCAGTTGTAGAACACACGTTCGGGCAACGCACCACCGCCATTGGGACGAAGGTCTTTGCCATCAACACGAAGATAATAGTCGCCTCCGGCAACGATGCGCGCGTCGGAAAGGTCGAGCACACGCATACGGCCGTCGGTCTTCTCGCCCACACTGTCGCGTCCGGCCATGGCGCGAAGCAGTCGCAAGTCGGAGCCGTTGATGTCGCCCACGATGCGCAGAGTGTCGTATCGGTACACAAGAGAGTCCACCACGTGGGCAGCGAGCGTACCGGCTTTGGCGAGCGTTATAGTGTCGGACACCGTGCCTCCGAGCTTCTCGGGGTTGATGTTTATCACCATGTCCTGTCCCTGCGAGAAGTTGTACATTCCCGGATCGAGCAAAGCCACGTCGAAATAGCCGTCGTCGCTACCGCTCCATCCCCAGTTTACATGTACAAAACCATCGGCATCGTAACCGTCGAACACAAACGAGTGGCCGCCCGACGACCAGCTGGAGCCGCCATACACAAGGGGCAAGCGGTTGGTCAACTGCTCGTATATCATGTCCATCCACTCCTTCTCGGCATATTTGCTGCGCTCAAGATACTGCGTCTGCAGTCCGAAATATTTGTTCATGCCCTCCGAAGCCTCATCGTGATAGGCACCACTGCCGTCTTCAGCCGACGTGCCATACTGCATGTTTACCGCCACGCCGCAGTCGCGCATGAGCAGAGCCACGGCATCAGCCTGTTCGTCGGTGTAGCTGCCGGTGTAGTCGTCGAGCATATTGTTCCAGTCGTAATAGTCTGACGCGAAGTTTGCCGTTACGGCCACGCCCGATGGCTTGTTGTACGGATAGTATATGGTGCGCGTACCCATGCCGTTGGTGGGCGCCTTGTGATAGTTGAGCACCTGTGCAAACGCCGTTGCCACACATCCGGTGAGGCATCGCGAACCCGCAGCATTGGTAGGACACAAGCGCCAGTAAGGCTCCTGCTGGTCCCAACGGCTAGCCACGAGCGGCGGCACAGCTGCGTCGAAGCGCGTGGCGTCGGGCTTAGACACCCGTTCGATGGTCTTACCGCTTGCCGCAGCATTGGCCAACACCTGTTCCATAGCCTGCATCCACCACGCGAAATTGGGGTTGGCACCACCAGCAGACAGCTTTGTGGCGGAGTATCCCAGCACTGCCGGCACAGCATCGTCGGTGGCCACGACGGCAAATCCGCCTTCGGCATATCCGTAAACGGCCAAGTGACCGTTTTGCGACAGTTTTTCCAGTGCCGAAGTTTCGCCGTTTTGCGGAGCACGCTTAACGCCACTACCGTTCAGTATGCGCAGTGCCGCAGCGCGCATCTCAGCGTCGGTCCGGTCCTTTGCGGCCATTCCGCACACCGTCATCAGCAGTGCGGTCAGAAGAAAGACGCGTGTCGTCATGTTCAAGAAACACGCTTGATTTCGTTTCATAATATACATAATGGTAAAAGAATACCGCACCCGTCGCAAGGGCGGATGCGGTATTGATTATGGAAACATCTAGTTACTCAATGTATCTATCATGCAGGTATGCGTTACTTAACCACAGCCTTCTTGTCGTTGACGATGTAAACGCCCTTCTTGAGGCCGTCGATAGACTTGGCATCCTTGGCTACGCGCTTGCCGTCAACAGTGTAAACTGTGTAGGTCTTGCCGTTGGTAGCGTTGATGTTGTCTATCATGCTCACAACCACAGGAGCTGCTTCTACAGGAGCAGACTCACCGTCGGCGTAAACGGCTGTCACAGCATAGGTGTAAGTGCCGTCCTCAGGATATGTAGCGTCAACAAAGCTTGTGGCATCAGCGGGAACACTGCCAATGAACTCACCGTCGCGGTAAATGTTGTAGCCAGTAATTGTACCTGCGCCGGCTACGTAGCTAATGTCATCGATGCAGAGCATGTAGCCTCCATCATCCGTTATATGGTGAATTGCGAAGTTAGTTGCACCTGCAGGCACATCAAACGTAACTTCTGTCCACTCGTCCTTGTCGATTGTCACGGTGTCAACAGCTACAAACGTTGAGATGTCAGCACCGCCGTCTGTAGCGTAGAGAAGTTCAATCGTCTCGGGGAAGCTGCTATAAACGTCGCTCTGGTTGATGGCATAGAACTTAATGGTTTGCTTGTCACCCGAAAGCATAGGACTAATCAGCCAGTTGTCAGCATCGGGGAATGTGCCGTCAGTACCAGAGGAATATATAGCGGCTGCATACTTCTTGCCGGAGTGAGGAGCAAGGGACGGGTTGCTTTCGGTACATCCGCTAATCAGAGCATCCGGTTCCCAAATCTCGAAAGCGAACGGTTCACCCTGATGTTCATAGGATACACTTTCAAAGATTGACCCTGTGCTGCCCTTGTCACCGTCGTAGCATGTCCAGTCGCCGAACTTGTCGATAGACCATGAAGCATAGCCTTCGAAGTCTTCGGTGACGTTGGTCTTAGACGAAGCCGGAGCAGTCCATGCCACTTCTGCTGTGCGTCCGCTTGGCTTAGCAGTAGCCGATACAGGAGCGGGCTTAGTGGATGTGAGCAAAGCAATGGTGGTCGAAGCGGTGTTGTTGTCGGTGTTGAGGTCGTTAGCGAAGTCAACAACTGCCAACAGTTCCACAGAACTGTTCTCGTCAAACACGTCTGTCTTGTAGACAAATTCAAACGTCTTGCTCTCGAACGAAGCGATAGGTTCAGTCAAATCCCTTGTTTCAACGAGCGTAGAACCTGCATACAGTTTGATAGTGTATGCCGAAGCGGTGTTCTCACCATAGTTGGACACCGTCACATTAACGGTGGCGTTGTTGCCCTTCTTCACGCTTTCGGTAGCGGAAATCTCTGCGGAGAGGTCGTTTTCATATACGTCGCGCACATTGATGTCGTCAAGATAAACGTAGCCATCGGTGCTACCATCACCGCGGAACTGCACGATGATGTATGGCTCGTCTACATATTTTGCCAGAGAAACAACTGTCTTCTTCCAAGGAGTTTCCTCAGCGGTAGCAGCTTCGTCGTAGACTACGGTAGTGAGGCTGTCCACAGTGCCGTCGGCCTTGCGTATCAGAGTAGTCAGAGAGGCGTTGGAGTTAGCGTCAGACTTAGAGCTGAACACGAGTTTCGGATTGGTCGCTCCGGCAAGACTTATCTTTCCAGTTGCGATATATGCCTTCTCATCACGACCTTTAAATGCGGCAGAACCGCCCTTATCGTCGGCAGAAGCGCTGCTGACCAGTCCCCACTTGGAGAATCCAGGTGTTGTTGTCTTCTTCCAAGGAGTTTCCTCAGCGGTAGCAGCTTCGTCGTAGACTACGGTA
>CAVKVO010000099.1:0-8725 GCA_963659575.1 Prevotella sp. CAG:1031 | reverse complement strand
ATGCATAGGATTTGCCTCAAATATGCATAGGATTTGCCCCAAATCCTATGCATATTTCACCCAAATCCTATGCATATTTGGGGCAAATCCTATGCATATTTTTTGGCCGTTGCAACATATTGCTGGTCAATTACTTACAAACCACCCCTCGCGAGCATTTTCCCAAATCGAAGCTGTGATAAAATTTGACAAAAATTGCGGCACTCTTCGCGCTTTCTGCAGCCATTAAAGACGTCAAAAACAGGCAGACGTTCGCACTTGCGTCCCCATTTCTTAACCTCCACTTAAAACCAACGAAACAGGTTTGTAACACTCGCTTCATAACTTTGCAGTCGAAATAAACAAAGCTGAAATAGAGTGAAGACATTAATGACAATGATGGGACTTGGACTGTGCCTCAACGCTGCGGCCCAGGAGTTTAAGCCCGAGATACACGGTACAATCCGCGGTAAGTATGAGTATCAGACTGAAGAAGGCGAAGGCCGTTTCGAGGTGAGAAACGCAAGGTTCAGCCTCAGCGGAAAGGTGGTTGACGCTGTGGAATACAAGGCTGAGATAGACCTCTCCGACGAGGGAAGCATAAAGATGCTCGACGCATACACAAGGATAAAGCCTATGCGCAACTTCAACTTCACCATAGGACAGATGCGCGTGCCGTTTACCATCGACGCTCACCGTTCGCCCCATCAGCAATACTTCGCCAACCGTTCGTTCATTGCCAAGCAAGTGGGCAACGTGCGCGACGTTGGTGCGACAGTGGGTTATTCGTTCAACGCCGGAATACCGATGATAGTTGAAGCAGGACTGTTCAACGGTTCGGGACTGACCAACCAGAAAGACTACTGGACCAAGAGTGTGAACTTCTCTGCCAAGGCGCAGATGTTCCTGCCCGGCGGCTTCAACCTCACACTGAGTACACAGAAGGTGAAACCGGGACCTGCCACAATAATGATGTATGACGCCGGTGCATACTATCACGGACACAACCTGCACATAGAGGCTGAATACCTTAGAAAGCACTATTCGCACAACGCCTTTGACGATGTGGATGCCTTTGACGGGTTCATCAACTGGGACATACCCGTAAAGGGCAAGAACAAACTCGTGAAAATGGTTTCGCCGTTGGTGCGCTACGACTACATGGGTGACCACAGCGACGGCAAAGCATTGGACAACGGTGCAATAGGACTTACCGAATATAAGCGTTCGCGCATCACTGGCGGCGCAACCATCCACCTGTCGAAACCTTTCATTTCTGACATAAGGCTCAACTTCGAAAAGTATCTTTACCGTTCAGGAGCCGTGGCAAAAGCCTCGGAGCGTGACAAATTGGTGATTGAGTTTATGACACGCTTCTAACTTTCATCACTCGCAAAAGGGGAAAGGAGTAGTAGGCGCTGCGTCCTCGCTGCGCCCTTGGCTAAAATCCAGCTAATATTCAGTTCTAATGATTACCCTATCAGCAAGGGCGCAGCGAGGACGCAGCGCCTACTACAGGCTTCCATTGTGACAGACTATTCGCACGGATGGTACGAGGCACCGCACCTCCTAGAACGGATAGCCGATGGCAAAGTGCAGACCAAGACCATCCTTGAAGTTCGGTATGTTGTAGTATCCGCTCTTCTCCGTTTCGTAAGGCACGTGGAGAGCGACGCCAAGGTCAAGGCGCAGCACAAGGAAGTCGAGGTCGTAGCGCAGGCCGGCACCTGTTCCTGTGGCCAACTGCGTGAGGAACGTGGTGGGTTTGAACTCGGAGTCCGGTCGACTCGCATCCTTTTTCAACAGCCAGATGTTGCCTGCATCAAGGAACACCGCACCGTAGAGGTTTCCAAACATATTGAAACGGTATTCGAGGTTGGCCTCAAACTTTATGTCACCCGTTTGGTCGAGGTAGGAATAGTTGGAAGATGAGGCAACATACTTGCCAGGACCGATGCTGCGGATGGTGAAGGCACGTATGCTGTTGGCACCTCCCACGTAGAACTGCTCACTGTATGGCGCACGGTCACTGTTGCCGTAGGCATAGAGTATTCCTGCAGCCACACGTCCCACGAGCTGCGACTTCTTGGTCAACTGCCACGTTTTGCGCAAACTAGTGTTCAGTTTCAGAAACTGGGCAAAGGGGTTGCCAAGAAGATCCTTCTCCTTTTCGTTGAATTTCTTGCCGGCCGCCATATAAAAGAGCGACAACAGGTTGCCCGACTCGGTGACAGAGATGTCCCAAGCTATCGGGTTGTTGTAGCTCGACGGACTGGCGTAGGTGTAGGAGTACTTGATTTTAGGCACAAACTGGTTGCGCATAGACACATAGATGGCGGGATTGGCGGTCATTATGGAGTCGAACGTACCGGTGGTGCGCTGCAATATATTGTAATCGAGCAGGAACGGACTCAGTTCATGGCGCGAGTTGGCCGAGGTTTGGAACTTATACGTGACGGCACCCGTGACGGTGAGCATCTTGAAATAGTCGGCACGGTTGAGCACATCGCCCGAAAGGGAGAACAATGTGGATGGCGGAGCATGGAAACGGTGGCGTTTGAAGAGTCCAAAGGGCGTTTCCAAACGAGGATACTCTATCGAGACATCGGCTCCGTATTCGTAGGAATTAATCGTAGAACTGTTTCCGCCTACCTTTTTCCCGGTCTGCCACTCGTATGAACCCTTGAGATTTATGCTCAGTTTCTCGCCACCGCGAAACGCGTTGCGCTTGGTAAGTCCCAAAACAAGTCCAGGTCCGGTGCGGTCGTTGCTCTTCAGCTTGTAGTTGGCCTCAATGGAAACGTCGTAAGGTTTGTCGAACACGCAGTTCAACGTCATGTCCAATGTGTCGCAAGCGGCTGTTGTGTCGCGTGGAGTGAACGTGAAGTCGGACATGGAGAACAGTCCCATACTGTTTATTATGGAGGATGTTTCAGCGTAGGTGCTCTGTCGGAACAACTGTCCCGGCCGGAGCTTCATGTCACGCAGCAAGGCACGCAGACGTATGGGCAACTTCTTGCCAGAATAGCGCACCGTGAGTATGCGGTAGACGAGCGAGTCGGTGAGTTGTTCGGCCATCGACTTGCGCATATTGATGCTCAAACGTCCCAGATACCACTGGTGCATGGCCAATGGCGACACGCCTTCGGTGGGCTGAACGTGCACTTCCACGCGTCCTGGCACGGACACTGTATCGGCGGTGAAGGAGGAATAAGCCGGACGAAAGTAGTAGTAGCCGTTTTCGCGCATGAGGTTGCTGATGCGGGTGCGCTCCGCTTCGAGTTGCGAAACGGCAAACGGGTCACCTCGCTTTACGAGTCGTTCTGCCCAAGTGGCCTTTATCAGACTGTCAACCGTGGAGGGATAGCCCAGATACAGCATCGTGTCGATGCGCGACAGACTGTTTGCAGTGACGTAATAGCCCAACTTAGCCTTTCGCTCTCCCTCCTTTTGAAACATCTTGTAGTCCACTTTCGCATTGAAAAAGCCGTTGGCCTTGAGCAAATTCGTGGCTACGAGAGAACGCACTACGGGATTCACGCTGCTTATCAGCACTGGCTCGCTGCCGAATTTGTTCAGCATCCACTTAGCAAACTTGCTGTCCGAACCGTTATACTTGTTGTAAACGCGTAGGCCAATCAGCAACGGAGAGCGCAACGATGAACTGCCGAGGATGGAACCATTGGGCGCACAGGCCAGCGCAGCCTCAACTTCGGTGCTCACGTCGGTCCAGTTTTCCGTCCTGCACGTGTCCATGTACTTTATTTCCTTTATGCCGGTGTACAAAACCTCGTCCTCCGGCAGGTTGCTTGTGGTGGAGCAACCGGCAAGAAGCGTGGCCGCAAGCACAGCCAGCAAATATCGTTTTGCTATCTTCATCGCGCCTTGGTTCATAAATTCACAACGCCTTGTTCTTAAAAATACTGCACCCTGTCCATAAAATCACAACGACTTGTCCTTAAATTCACAACACCTTATTTATAAAATCACTGCGCCTTGTTGGTGGCTTCACTGCGCTTGGTGGAGTCTTGTCGTGACGGTATCGCAGGCATCTTTTCGGATTTGCTGGACTTGAACAGTTCACTCAGCTTGTTTATCTTCTTGCGCCACACGAAACCGCCGCCGTATTCGGATATGCGGTCCTCCAGAAGGTCCTGCGCTTCCTTGTTGTAGAACAGTTTTACGTAGCGCATGGCCGACTGGTCAAGGCGGTATTCGAGCGACACATTGTCTATAAACGTGTTGTCCTGCTTGGTGGTAGTGGTCTTGTTTGCCCCGGACAGCTTTCCGCCGATGGAGATATTCACTCGGTTGTTCCACAGTCGCTTGGCAAATTTGAACGAGTAGTCGGTATAGGTGTTGCCCGTAGCGTCGGCATTCTGGTCCACTCCGACACTCAAGTCCACAGTGCGCATGGCACTGCTGGCAATGTTGTTGATCTCACTTTGCAGGAATGAGTTGAGCGCATTGTTCATCGACACACCGCCAGTGTTGCCTTCCGAGAGATACATACCCGTGGTGAGCATGGACACAGCGAGCTTTCCGCGCTGCTCAACACTCATCGCCGCAAGCTCGTTCTTCATGCTGAGGTCTTCGGGAGCGTCGAGAGTGAACTCCAGCCCCATGTCCTGCAAGGTTTTTGTCACCTTAACGCCGCAGTTGAACTTCACACTTCGGCTTGCTCCGCCGTTGCTTGACACAAGGCTTTTCACCTCTTCCGAAGCCGTGAGGTTGAGAGTTGGGTTCATCATGTTGCCCCGGAACTCCACGTAACTGCCCTGCCCTATCTTGAAAGTCTTCAGAGGTATCACTGGCAAGGCGTACTTCATTTCACCGTCGTTTATCGTGTAGCGACCGTAGAGTTGCAGTCCGTCCATGTCGGAATAAACCATCCGCAGTTCGCCACCGCCTTCCACGTCGACATAGTTTGACTCGTTGGCATTGAGCGCACAGTTGATTCTCGCACCCGACTCGATGTTTACCATCAGCTGCATGTCCAGTCCGCTCAGTGCCGGACGTTCGGTTCCAGTCTGATTGGTGCTGTCGCGGAAGTCGGTAAAGGTCACAAGACCCTTTAGCTGGTCGTCGGTGCTGAGAGGCGAATCCTTCAGTATATACGTCATACTGGTGCTTCCGAGCACATCCAGTTTGCCCCTCATCTGCAGGTTGTCCATCGCTCCCTTGACGTAACCGAGGAAGTTTACGTATGCCTTGCCGTAAGCCACCGACTTCGTGGACTTCTCTGCGTCTATCAGAAGATAGTTTTCTGCCCTCATGCGCAGCGACATCTTCATGGCATCCATGTCGGAGAAGTCGATGTTTCCGTAGATATTCAGAGGATTGTCGTTGTGGGTATACAGCGTAAAGTTCTCCAGCAGCAGATTGTTGCCCACGATTCTCACCGGGTCGTCGTCCATCCGCAGGTGCAAACCATACGGCACACTGGTGAGCGAAGCCGAATCGAGATAGAGTTCACCGTTGATTTGCGGCGAGGCAACAGCCCCCTTCACAGTCAGTTCACCGTCGGTATAGCCGTCCAGACCGAACAGTTTGTCGGGGATAAAGCCGTTGACGATGGACAACGGAAGGCGCGTCAGGGTTGCCGTGGCGTCGATTGAACCACCACCAGAGCCATAGTACGTACCCTTAACCAAGCCCACGTCGTTGCCGTTCTGGTTCAGTTTCGCCTCGATGAAGTGCGACGCGGAGTCTTTTTGCAGATATACAAGTTCACTGCTAAGGTCACCTATGGGACATTTCTCATAGGTCATGCCTCCCACTTGCAGGTCGGACAATACCGAGATGCGCTCGTTTTTGTCCTGCAACAGGCGGAAGTCACCGTTGAGCAGTCCGGTTATGCGCGGTGCGTACGGCATCACGGAGGTAATCTTGGCCAAGTCAAACTTGTTGAGACTGACGGTTATGTCCTGCAACATGTCGGCATCCTGGTTTTCCGACGACACCTTTACACCCGTACCTTCGTCGGACACGAGGTCCACCTTGGCCTGTATCCGCCTGTCGCGACCGAAGAATATGTAGTTGTCTTCATTGAGATTGAACTTGGTGTAGCCCAGTATCGGATGGTAAGGCTCCAGGTGGACAGCCACACCACTGTCAACCATCTCCGCTTTCGCGCCGAGCGACACGCCCAACTTGTTGTCAGCGTCGAGATAGCGCAGCGACACGGCGGCACCCTTGTCGATTATTTCACCGTCGAACAGGGTTGTAAACACAAACTGCGGGTTGCGGTCGTTGTTGCGCACCTTGCCGTTGAAGCGGAGCGACGTGGAGTCTTGCTTCATGCAGAAGGTCACGGTGTCGATGCGAGTGCTGTCGACTATGAGCGAATGGACAAAGCCTTTGCCGTTGAGACCGTCGGATGGAGAGGTGGAAAGGTTCACGTTCACATCGTCAAACACGATGCCTTTCATGCGCAGGAAGTTGGCCAGAGGATTGTCGTCGCTGCACGCAAAGCTCACCTTTGCCGTGGGCAGCAGTGCCTTGAGCTTGGCTTGGTCTATCACCTTGTTGCGGTAGTGAGCCTCAAGTTCCTTCAACAGGTCTTGTCCCTGGCGCATCAGCCGCTCATAGCCACCCTGCGCTTCAAGGTCAAGTTGCAGACTTCCGCTCGACACCTTGGCCCATGTGGTGTCGCGTCCGGTATAGATGTCCATGGCGAGCGACTTCGGACGGAATGTCCGCTCCTTTGTTGCCACGGTGAGGTCGTTCACCAAGCCCTGCAACTTGTACTCCTGCTTCAAGTCGGAGGCGAAATAAAGGCGTGAGCACAAGGCGATAGCCACCGGACTTTCAGCCAGATGCAGCGTGTGGAGGTCAATGTTGCTTATGTCAGTGTTGAGCGTAGCCTGCACGGCCTTGCCCCTTACGAGAGCGTCGAGGTTCACCACGCCGTCGAGTATCCTGTTGTGACTGTCCACGATGGCATGACCCACACCATCTTTCAGCACCGCCTTAGCCTTGAGTCTGTCAGCTTTCCAACTGCCATATTCTATTGTGGCGACGTTGAGGTCAAGGTTCATCCGGCTTTTCGGGTTCATAAAGTCGAAGCCGCAGCCCTTGGCACTGACGTCGCCGCTCACTCTGCCAATGGATTCATGCGGCATGAAGTGGCGCACCTGCACCTCCTTTATGTTCACGTCGGCCTCATAGGCCATCGACTTGGTGTCTATGTTGCCCTCAGCATGTAGTGTTCCCTTACCCTCTCGCACAGTTACGTCGGCGGCATAGCGACTTCCGTCGGCCTGGGCGTCGCCCTTAATGGTCATGCCCTGCGGTATGCGGAACGTTTTGGCAACAGACGACGGCAACAGACAAGTAACGAAACCGAGGTTACCAGTGCTTCCGCTGAAATCCACGTCGGCTTTCAGGCGGTCGATGTCGGTGACGTTTTCTGCCTTACCCTTTGCCGACAGTTGGAAAGCCGTGGGCAAAGCCACATCGAGACCGGTTATCTCCATGCGCTTTATGGTGCCGTTCATGGAGCAAGTGACCGACAGAGGCCGATTGGGATAGCTGCGAACGAACTGCTGCGGCATACCTCCGGCAAAGAGCATGACGTCCTGTTTGCCCAGATACGACTTCAGTCGGAGGAAAATCTTGCCCGGATTGCTGCTGTCCATAACGTTTAGGTCCATGCGAAGCTCGGCTTCAATGTCGGAGTCGGGCGTGCGCAGACTGAGCGACGGCAGGTCTACCGTTGTGGAGTCGAGCCGCAGACTCGTGCTGAGGTCCTTTATGGCTATGCCGCTCTTCTCCTTGAAGGCACAGCTGCGCACCTTCAGTTGTGTGAGCGGAGCTTTGTACGACACGGAATCGATGGCAATGCGGATGTCGGTCAGCGAGATGTGGTTGTAGTCAAGTCCAGTTACACGCGGCGCAAAGTTGTTGTCGTAGGCCAAGCGACCTCCATTCCACTCCAGTGCGCCCACTCGATACAATTCTTCATACAGGTCAATCTGCGCATCGGTCACGGTCAACTGGTTCATGCCGGTGCTTATGCTGAGCGTGTCGCCGGGCATATTGACGGCAACGGAAGTGTTCTTCACCTCAAGCCGCGCCACGTCAATCTTCCACTTGGTCTTTGTAGTGGACGTATCTTGCGTTACGGTGTCACGAAGAGCCACATTCACCTGAGCGTCAGACAGTAATACATTGCTTATATCTACCGTTTCCTCTTTCAAATCGATGTCTTTGGCCGAGAGAAACAGTCGTTTCAGTTTGCCTTTTACACGAGCTGAAGCAACAAAATCGGCAGTGTCGAACTTGGTGTTGCGCAGGTCAAGGGTGTTCACCACCACCTTTTGGTTGAAGAGCGGCAACAGTTTCACCTCCACCGTAAGGCTACCCACGTCGGCCACAGTGTCACGCGACTGCGCCAGTGAGCTGCCCGGCTGCAACATTTTGAAGCCTTCAAGGTCAAGGTCGAGCGGAAAACCTATTGCTACACGGTCGATGCTGATGTCCATCCCTGTTGTTTCCGACGCGTATGAAGCCGCCTTTTGCACAGCCCACCTTTGAACAGGCGGCAGATACAGGAGCACGGTCAGCAGTGCGAAGAGCAGAAACGGGGACAATATGGCCAATCCCGTCCATCGGATAATCTTCTTGGTCATGCTAAAAGGACACTTTATTGAGCAATAAGCAGATGCAAAGTAAATGATTTTTCGGGAAAAACCGTCGCAAAACACGGATAAAAACTCACTATTGTCCCGACAGTTTCCATATA
>CAVKVO010000098.1:0-8800 GCA_963659575.1 Prevotella sp. CAG:1031 | reverse complement strand
TCGTCAATTTCGCACTTGTAGTTGTCGTTTATCACCTTGCGCTTCAGTTTCAGCGTGTTTGTGAGTTCTCCACGCTCCATACTGAAGTGGTGGGGCAACAGAGTGATGCGCTTCACCTGCTCATAGGGAGCCAACTGCTGCTGCAATGTGCCTATGCGCTCCATCATCATGCGCACGATGGACGGGGCTGCGCACAGGTCTTCACGCCCGTTGAACGGTATGTTGTGCTCGCGTGCATACTCCTCAAGCAGGCGGTATTCGGGTATGATGAGTGCCGAAACGAACTTGCGCTGGTCGGCCACGATGGCTATCTGATCGATGAACTTGTCGACAAGCAGCTTGGATTCTATCATCTGCGGTGCGATATACTTACCGTTGGAGGTCTTGAACAGGTCCTTTATGCGCTCCTTGAGAAACAGTTCACCATTCTTCAGACTGCCCGAATCGCCGGTATGGAAGTAGCCGTCGGCATCGAAAGCGGCGGCGTTGAGGTCGGGACGATGGTAGTAGCCGGGAGTTATCGTGGGGCCTTTGAGCAATATTTCGCCCTCGTCGCTAATCTTTATGTCGAGCGAATGGATGGGTCTGCCCACGGAACCCACTGTGAACGGTTCGCCCAAACGGTCGCACGACACGGTGGCGAGGCTCTCGGTGAGGCCGTAGCCCACAATCATGTTGATGCCGATGGAGTGGACAAACTCCTCAACGTGCTCCGACACGGTGGCTCCGGCAGTAGGGAAGATATTGGGACGCACCAGTCCGAGTTCCTTGCGGATGAGACTGAACAGCGTCTTGTTTATCATTTCGTACTTCAGATGCAGCGTCAACGGCGGACGTTTGCCCCGACTGAGGTATTCGATGTTGTGCTTGCGCCCGATTTCAAGTGCGTTCAGGAATATCTTGCGCTGCACCGGATTGGCCTTTTCAATCTTTTCCATCACTCCGGCATACACCTTTTCCCAAAAACGCGGCACGGAGCACATGCTCGTGGGATGGGTTTCGCGCATGGACTGCTGCACTTCGTGCGGATCGGTGTTGACTATGAGTGTAGCACCTTCGGTCACGCAGAGCAGCGCCCAGCCCTTTTCGAAGATATGGGTGTAGGGAAGGAAGTTCATGATGCGGTCGTTCTCGGTCACACTCACAGCTCTGTCGTTGGCGTCAAAGGCCGCCATATACTGTCCGTGGGTGAGTACCACGCCCTTGCTGTTGCCCGTGGTACCGCTGGTGTACAGGATATTGGCTATATCTGTAGGGCTGGCCTGACGATAGAGAGCCTCCACCTCGGTTTGTCTGGGCATACCTGCACCCAGTTTGAGGAAGTCTTCGAAGTAGAGCGCGTTGGGATCGTGGGTGCTTATGCGCACACTGCGGTCGTAGATGATGATGCGCTCCAGAGTGGGACATAGTGCAAACACACGGTGAGCCTTGTCGTACTGCTCCTGTTCGCCCACGAAAAGGAAGCGCACCTGGGCATCGTTGAGCATGAACTGTATCTGTTGCTCGCTGCTGGTGGCGTAGAACGGTATGGTGACCGCACGTATTCCCCACGCTCCGAAGTCGCACGCGATGTACTGCATGGAGTTTTGGGAGAACACACCCACGTTTTCCTGCACCTTCACGCCGAGGTTAAGCATGGCGTTGGACACCACCTTGACCATTTCGGAGAACTTGTTCCACGAGCAAGATTTCCATTCTTTGCCCCCGAAATCCTTGTATAGCAGTGCTTCACGGTCGCCATACTTCGCGGCCTGGTCGTGTATGAGCACCGACAAATGGCTTTTTGTCTGCATCTATTAGTCCTTGATAAGGGTGGTTATGTCAACTACCACCACATTTTTATACGTTGGATGATTCGCGTTTTTGCCACAAAAGCAAATCAGAGAAACCATCCATAAGAGAGTTAAACACCGCTGACTGTGACCAAAAGAGGTCACGCCAACAGTTTCTTTACGGCTTCGGAGATAGCTTTGCCGTCGGCCTTACCGGCAAGTTCCTTGCTTGCCACGCCCATCACTTTGCCCATCTCCTTTATGCTTTGCGCACCTACACGTGCGATGATGTCCTTCACGGCAGCTTCAATCTCGGCTGCTTCCATCGGTTTGGGCAGGTATTCCTCTATGACACTCACCTGCGCCAGCTCGGCATCGGCCAAGTCCTGACGATTCTGTCCTGCATAGAGCGCAGCGGAGTCCTGTCCCTGCTTGGCCAACTTCTGCAGAAGCTTCAGTGCAACGGCGTCGTCGAGAGTGTCGTTGGCTCCCGGAGCGGTCTTTGCCTCAATGAATACCTTCTTTATATTGCGCAAAGCCTCAAGGCGAACCTTGTCTTTGCTCTTCATCGCAGCGATGATGTCTTTGCTTACTTGTTCAAATAATGCCATGATTCTTATGCGATTAATACTATATACTTATATGAATAACGTTTGAAGCTTATACGAATAGCGTTTGAAGCCTATACGAACAACGTACGAGTCTTGTACGAACAACGTTCGGCTCTTGCGCAAATAGCGTTTGAAACTTACGAGAATTTAATTGTTCCCTGTATGGCTTCGCGCGGCTGGTCGTCCTTTTCCTCCTGAGCGGAACCACCACCGGAAGCCTGATTGTTTATGCTGTCGAGTATCTCGCGGGTACGTTTGTAGGTCGGAGTAGACTCCACAGCCGATATAACGTCGTCGTTGTCGAGGTCGTCAGAGCGGAACAGATAGATGTGCGGACGGCGTTTGTACTTCTTGTTGTTGCCGTCGGTGCCGTAATAATGCTCGCGGCGGTCCTGCTTCTTGGCGTTTTTCTCCTCCTCTTCGGCTATCCGGTTGGCGTCTTCCTGTGTGTGACGCTTCAGATGGCTGTGCATACCGTCGACATTCTCTATGCCGAAACCTGTGGCGAGTATGGTCACCTTCACCTTCTTGCCCAGTTCCGGGTCGGTAGCGAGTCCCCACTTTATCTCGAAGTCGCCGAATTTGGCCATGAAGTCGTTCACATCGTTCATCTCTTCCATCATCAGACTGTCCTTTCCGTCCTTCTGACCGCAGAAAGAGATGCTGAGAAGTATCTTCTTGGAGTTGAAAACGTCGTTGTCGTTCAGCAGCGGAGAGTTCAAAGCGTCGTCGATAGCCTTCTTCACGCGGCCTTCGCCCTCACCGTAACCGGTGCTCATTATGGCCACACCGCCGTCCTTCAGCACCGTCTTCACGTCGTTGAAGTCAAGGTTTATCAGTCCGTGCACGGTGATAATCTCGGCTATGCTCTTGGCAGCCACGCTCAGAGTGTCGTCGGCCTTGCCGAAAGCGTCGAGCACGGTCAGCTCCGGATATATCTCACGCAAGCGTTCATTGTTTATTATAAGCAGCGCGTCGACGTGCTTCGACATCTCTTCCACACCGTCGAGAGCCTGGTCGATCTTGCGGTCGCCCTCGAAACGGAACGGAATGGTGACTATTCCCACTGTGAGGATGCCCATCTCCTTGCTGACACGGGCTATCACTGGAGCGGCACCGGTACCGGTTCCACCTCCCATTCCAGCCGTTATGAACGCCATGCGAGTGCCGTCGTTGAGCATATTTTTAATGTCTTCCAGGCTTTCCTCGGCAGCCTGACGGGCACGTTCGGGCTTGTTGCCGGCTCCGAGTCCCTCCTTGCCGAGCTGCAAGTGTACGGGTACGGGCGAGTCGTTCAACGCCTGGTTGTCGGTATTGCACAACACAAACGACACGTCATGTATGCCTTCGCGGTACATGTGGTTGACAGCGTTGCCTCCGCCGCCACCTACACCGATGACTTTTATTATGCTGTGCTCCTTTTCAGGCAATCCGAAATCTACTATATCGGGGGTATTGTTGTTGTCTATCATGTCTGTGAGTGTTTGAAATTGTTGTTTTGAGAACTTGGTTGCGGCCTATTCTTCAGGGTCAGTGATCTTGGCTGCAAACTTCTTGAACCACTTCAGTCCCTTGTTGAGCGGACTGTTCTCCTTCTTTTCCTGCGCCACGCGGCGTGCTTCCTCCTCAGCTTTCTCCCTTGCTATGCGCTCTTCCTCCTCCTTGCGGCGGCGAGCCTCCTCTTCAGCCTGCTGCTTTTCGGCCTCGGTGCGCACCACTCCCGGGGGAGTCTCGGTGGCCTGGCGACCCTTGGGACGCTGTTCCGCAGGTGCATGCTGCTTTGTGCCAAACAAATCGCGGTTTGCGTCCACCGGACCTCCGGCACAATTCAGGTCGCCCTTGGCGAGTATGCCCAGCACAGTGTTCATCATGCCGTTCTTGGCGGTGATGTCCTGATTGGTAGACACGATGGATTGAGTGACAAACTTGGCCACTCGTATCTTGTCCACGTGCGTATAGTTCATGAAAGCCTTCTCGATGTTGGGCATATTCGAGCCACCTCCGGTCAGGATGATGCCGCCCAAGAGTTTGTCGGAGTAGTCGGAAGGTATCTGACACCACACGTTGCCGATGATTTCCTCCAGTCGTCCCTCCACTATCTCGATGAACTTGCGGCTCTCCACCGACCTTTCGGCGTCGATGGGAAGCATGAGCGAGTTGTCTATCTCAGAGTCTTCGGTGTAGGCAGAGGCGTATTTCAGCTTCATAGCCTCAGCTTCAGACTCCTCCATCTGCAGCGACGCGATGTCCTTGGTGATGTTGTTGCTGCCCAAAGGTATCACTGAGAGGTGGCGCAGTATGTTCTTGCTGTATACAGACACCGTGGTTGTGTCGGCACCGATGTCCACGAGGGCGCATCCGGAGCGGCGTTCAGCCTCGGTGAGCACGCTGTCGGCCAGAGCCAACGGGGCGAGATACATCTCAGCGACATTGATTTCGGCCAGTTCAAAGCACGTGTTGAGGTTCTTGTAGAACTTCTTGCGCTGCAGGATGTTGAGGAAATAGCCCTCTATGCGGTTGCACTGCATGCCCACGGGGTCCACCTGCAACTGCGAGTCCACTCGGTATTCCTGGTCGGCGGCGTCGAGGATTTCCTGGTCGGGATAGGTCATGCTCCTGTTGGCGTCCATTATCTCTATCACCATCTCCTGTGTCACCTTCGTGTCGGGCGCAAGGTCTCTGGCGATGACGTTGCCAACGCTGCGGATTGACTGTCCTCCAACTCCCACATACACCTGTGTAATCTCCGTCTTGAGCTGTATCGTGAGTTTCTGTATTATATTCTTTATGCAAAGGGCTGTCTTGTCAATGTTGTTCACCACTCCTTTCCTGATGAAAGAAGCCGAATCCTCCTTGACCACCGCGAGCACACTGATGCTCCCGTCAAGGTTCTTCTTGCCGGCCACACCCGTTATCTTGGATGAGCCTAACTCAATCGCTACTATAAAATCCGCCATCTCTGTTCTTATTCTGTTTTATTTTGTTTCTTTTTGCAAATGATCTGGTTGTCAAACTCCACACTTATGTATGAATACTTGTTCCATCCGGCTTGGCTCAAGCCATATTTGTAGAACTTCTCCATGCGTTTGAGTTTGCGCTGCACGAAGACAGGTTCGCCAAGATAGACGATATGGTCGCCAACTCTCGGCACTACCTCCATCGAACCGTCGCCCAGCACGTTTATCTGCACCACTTGGTTGCGCCAAAACTTGTCTGCGGCGATGTGACTGCCCACTCTCGACAGCACCTTGCGGGCATATTTGCGGTCTATGTGACCTGTGGCAATGATTATGTCAGCCACATATTTAGTGTTGGGCATCAGCCCGCCGTGGTTGTCCACGTAGTAGTCGTCGCCGTTGTCGGCCTTTACCCTTACCACCGGAGTGCGTTGGGTGAGCGTGACGCACACGTTGCCGCTGCCAGTCTTGTAGCACTGCGCGTCGTCAACGAACGGACTCTTGCGCAGAAAGTCCTCTATGTCGCGCGTGTTGACCTTGTTCAATGGCTTCCCGAGCGGATACATGCCATTGTTCTGCAGCAGCTTCTTTATCTCACCGGCGTTGAGAAAACCGTTGGTGAAGCTGTCGCCAATGTCGATCTTCACCTGCGAGCACACGGCGTCGCTGTCGTACGGCTTGTTAAACGCGGTGACTGCCAGCAGCAGATACACGGCTATAACCACATCGGCCACCACAATGGCCACCTTCTTCCACGCGAATGTCATCTGCGTTCCAGTATCTTGGTTATCTGAGGCACATAGTTGTCGAGGTCACCTGCACCAAGTACGACGAGCACATCAAAGTCGTGGCTCTCCACATAGGCGAGCACGTCCTCCTTGTGAATCATTTCCTTGGCCACACCCGGCTTCAGGTTGTCGTAGATGAGCCTTGAGGTCACTCCAGGTATAGGCTTTTCGCGAGCCGGATAGATGTCGCAGAGCACCACCTCGTCGAGTAGGCTCAAACTGTCGGCGAAATCCTTGTAGAAATCGCGTGTGCGGGTGTAGAGGTGCGGCTGGAATATGGCGGTTATCCGTCTGTCCTTATACAGCTCGCGTATGCTTTTCGCACTCTGGTATATCTCCTTGGGATGATGGGCGTAGTCGCTGAGAAACACGATGCGGTCGTTCTTCAGTTTGAAGTCGAAGCGACGGTCCACACCACCGTAGGTCTTCATGCCGTAGCGCAGCTCCTCGGCGTTGCATCCGTTCAACTGCGCCATGGCCATTGCGGCGATGCCGTTTTCGATGTTGATGGGTATGGGCTGACCGAGACTCACGTTGGTCACCGTTTCTATGGGCGACACGAAGTCGAATGTAATCTCCCCGTTGCCTATGCGCACGTTCTCGGCGTGGAAGTCGCCCTTGTCGCGACTGTACTCATAGCGTTTCACACCCGGCTGCAGGTCGGCTTCCATCTCCAGGTCGGTGTGTATGATGAGCGCACCGCCTGGCTGTATGAGTGAAGAGTACTTGCGGAAACTCTCCAGATAGGCCTCCTTGGTGCCATAGATGTCGAGGTGGTCAGGGTCGGTAGACGTGATTACGCTCATCCAGGGGCGCAGCCAGTGGAACGAACGGTCAAACTCGTCGGCCTCAATCACCACATAGTCGCTGTCGCTCAGTATGTAGTTGGTGCCATAGTTCTTGGATATTCCGCCCAGAAAGGCGTTGCAGTCCACATGGCTCTGGTGCATTATGTGGGCGCAGATGGTAGACGTGGTGGTCTTGCCGTGCGTTCCTGCCACACAGAGTCCCTTGTGCGATCGGGTCAGAGTGCCGAGCACCTGCGCTCTCTTCTCCACCGTGAATCCGTTTGCGCGGAAGTAGGCCAGCTCCTTGTGGCTTTCCGGTATGGCCGGAGTGTACACCACGAGACACTGCTCCTTGTTTCTGCACACATGAGGTATCTCGTCGAGGTCTTCCTTGTAGTGTATCAGCATGCCCTCACGCTCCAGTTGCGCGGTGAGAGCCGACGGCGTTTTGTCGTATCCGGCCACCACTGCACCCTTGTGCATGAAGTAACGGGCTATGGCGCTCATGCCTATGCCGCCCGCACCTACGAAATACACTGCTTTAATATCTTTGAGTTCCATTGTCTGAATGTTTCCCTTTCCTTTGGCTTCTGCCGATTTTTCGGGCCTCAGCCGCTTACTTCCTTCTGTTGGCCGCACCCTCTTTGGCCAGCCTTATCACTTCCTTTGCTATCACGTCGGCCGAATCGGGCAGTGCCAACTGCTTGATGTTGGCGGCAAGAGCGGCCAACTTCGCGCTGTCGGCCACGGTGTCGATGGCCAGTTTCAGCAGTGTGTCGGGCGCGTCGGCGTCCTTCACATACATGGCTGCCTGGCGGTTCACCAGTGCCATGGCGTTCTTTGTCTGGTGGTCTTCGGCCACGTTTGGCGACGGCACGAGCACCACAGGCTTGCCTATGAGGCAAAACTCCGAGATGCTGCTTGCCCCCGCACGGCTCACCACGAGGTCGGCTGCACGGTAGGCTGCGCCCATGTCGGCTATGAAGTCGGTGGCCACGAGGTTCTTCAGCGGCGCGTGCTGCTTGAGTCGCTCGTTGATTTGGGCGTTGTAGTATTTGCCCGTCTGCAGGATGAACTGCACGTCGGACTGCTCCACCATATCGAGATGCTGCATCACACTCTCGTTGACGGTCCTCGCACCGAGGCTTCCGCCCACGAGCAGGATGGTCTTTTTCTCCGGGTCGAGTCCGAAACCGCGTATCGCTTCTTCACGCGTCACGGTGGTTTCCATCAGTGCCTGGCGCACCGGGTTGCCCGTCTTCATTATCTTGTCGGCAGGGAAAAACCTCTCCATGCCGTCGTATGCCACACAAATCCTGTCCACCTTCTTGGCCAAATGCTTGTTGGTCATGCCTGCATAGGAGTTCTGCTCCTGTATGAGACAGGGTATGCCCATGGCCGCAGCGGCGTCGAGAGTGGCTCCACTGGCGTATCCACCCACGCCTACGGCCACCATAGGTTTGAAGTCGCGTATGAGCGAGCGCACCTTGCGCTTGCTTTCCACATAGTCGATGAGCACCCCAATGTTCTTGGGCGACCACAGCGGCCTAATCAGTCCGCGCACCGGCAGTCCCACAATGTCGTAGCCGGCAGCCGGAACGCGCTGCATCTCCATGCGTCCCAGTGCTCCCACGAACTGTATCTTGGCTTCCGGACAGTGTTTCTTCACGGCATTGGCTATCGACACCGCAGGGAATATATGTCCTCCGGTGCCACCTCCGCTGACGATTACTCTAAGTTCGTCCATGCCTAATGTTTTTTTAAGGGTGGTTCTATAAATTACCACCGTAATTTTATTAATGTTGGGTGATTACGTTTTGCCATCTTGCGGTCTCTTTTCGGCCCAATCTGTCTGTTCGTTCAGTCGTATAGCTCGCTATACTC
>CAVKVO010000097.1:0-8877 GCA_963659575.1 Prevotella sp. CAG:1031 | reverse complement strand
AACAGAGAAGTTAAGCCCGCCTGCGCCGATGGTACTGCAATGCAATGCGGGAGAGTAGGACGCCGCCCCCTTTTAGGAAAGAAAGCCCCGGATGCCGAATGGTGTCCGGGGCTTCTTGCATTTGTGCGGTTGCCGATGCTTTGCAGTTAGACTTCTTGCGTTCTGAGCGCCTGTTGGGCTTTGCTTGTCTTGATGATGTACGGGTCGCTTGTGTAACGTGGGTGGACGGAGCGGCTAAGGTAGAAGGGGCTTTACAGTTAGCTTATCCGGATTGCCCGTCTGTTGTGATGCGCTGTTTGAACGCCCAATAAATCTCATCGGTATTTAGAACCCTCTGGGCTTTTCCCGAGGGGCTTATCTTTATTATATACGGATGTCCCATGTAGCGTGGGCGACCTGTATAGTCAAGATAGAAATACCTGTACCCATTGCGTTCGGCTGTCGTGGGCTGCACGATGTCACAGCCCTGTTTTGCCGCATACCGTTCTGCTATGTCTTGATAGTCTTTCATTTGTGTGCAAAGTTAGTCGTTTTGTTCAAATTCACCGCCTGTCGGCTTTGTTTTTTATTTTCGCATGAATAATCACCAGGCAATGTTTCATGTTGTGCGTTGCTGTTTTTCTTTCGTCAAACAGTAACTTAAGTTGTGCTATTAGTTAGCGGACACTAATGATACTGGTTATTTGTGCAAACGAAAAAATGGTTGTTCGTTTTTTCATGACTTTCACATTTAATTCGTTATATTTGCCCCGAATTTCATTTATATATATGGTCTTAAAACGATTCCGTGTTTTTTTCGCAAATACGTTAATGATTTTCTTAAACGGTTATGCAAACGACTTGAACAATATGATATACAAGATAGTTATCTATTTAGGTCTATGTGTAAGCACATCGTATGCTCAAGGGCTTGACACAGCAAAAGTATCAAGCCGAGCAAGAGAACTTGACGAAGTGGTTGTCAAGGCATCTTATCTTTCCCGAGAAGACGACCACCTTGTCGCTATGCCAACCCGAGAACAACGCAAACATGCCGTGACGGGTTATGACCTGTTGAACAACCTCATGATTCCGGGAATTTCCGTCGACCGTCTGAAAGGAACTGTCACAACTCCAGTTGGGGATGCGACGCTCTATATTGATGGCCGTGAAGTTGATTACCGAGAGATTCAGGCATTACGCCCCAGGGACATTTCTCGTGTTGAATTTTTCGACATACCGGCCGGGAAATATGCGAAAGATGCCTATGCCATTAATATTGTAACGAAACCGCTCAACAATGGCGGTTACACCCAGCTTGACGCATGCCAAGGGGTGGGCTATCTCAATGGTGACTACAATCTTATTTCCAAGTTTATGACGGGAAGCAAAAGCTTGAATCTTTGGGCAGGCCATTCCGTTGAAGATCCAAAGTCTTCGATGACAGAACGTGAAGTTTTTAATTTTCCTTCCTACCCGTTGAATAGGCTGCAATCCTATCATAATGCAGACAACAAGGGTACGGAAGACTATGTGCAGGCATCGATAAGCAATCGGGGAAAGAAATACATCTGGATGCTTCGAGGCGGCTTGTCATGGGACGACAAGCGAAATGGCATCAGTGACGGCATGACCCATTCGTGGCAGACAGATGCGCCACTTGACAATGGCAGTGTTTTGAGCGTAAATAGTCGGGACAAGTCTTTTCGCCCAAGCGTATACTACTATGGATTGCATCACTTTTCCAACACAAAGTCATTGGACTATGTTATTGACGCTTATTATTCCCGAAACGACCACAACCGTCTGTACAATGAGGACGAAGCGTCATTTCATTCCCAAGTCAGAGAGAACTACTATAATGCCAAGGTTAACGCCAACTATTCCATGTCTTTCAAACACAGAAACAGATTGGGCATCAGCTTGTTTGAATTCTTAAAAATCAGCGATTCGGAATACATGGGCACTTCTACATACGATCAAGAATTGCGCTCCTCGGAATCCATTCTTTTTGCTGATTATTCCCAACGTATCGGGAAGTTCTTCTTTGACATCAATCCAGGCTTGTCTTTCCTGACCTATCGTTTAAAGGGCATGGAGTCCATCCGCCATCTAACGCCTCGTTTTCAGTCAAGGGCATCGCTCATGATCGACAAGACGCAGCAACTTCAATTTAGGTTTGCTTTGGGAAACACCTATCCGAGAATCAGCACCATCAACAATGTCGAGCAACAAGTCGACCCCGTGATCATCCTCAAGGGAAATTCCACTATGGACAATTCGATTCTCTTGAGCCCACGTTTAAGCTACATGTTGAATATAAGTAAGTTTGCATTACAGATGGGTGCGTCATATTTCTATCAAAACCATGCTATCGTTTCTGATTATTATGTTCGCAATGATAATCTCATCAGCTCCTTTAGAGATGACTGCATTTATCACAGACCGAGTGTGGATGTGTCAGTCACATACAAGCCATCCAACTCTCTCAACATGAAATTGTCAGGACAATGGAATGAGCATTTGGTGCGAGGGGGTGTCGGGCATCGCAACCAGTCATCCTTCTCAGCGACAGCAATGGCAAATTACTATGTTGGGGATTTTTCTTTCGGCGCATCCCTAGTCACGCCAACACGTGACTTGATAGACTACCAAACCCACAGAAAGACGTTTTGGCAATACCAATTGTCTGCAATGTGGAGCCATGGAAATTGGGCTGTAGAGGCTAACGCCTACAACATGTTTCTTACGGGGAACAACATTGTGGATGAATTGGCTACCGCATCTTACAACTTCCGTCAAGCGGAACAAAGTCGTGGCTTCAACCAACATGCGACCCTGAAGGTTGTCTATTGCTTTGACTATGGCAAAAAGACATCAAAGACACCTGTCTATGAACACAGGCAAAGTGAAAGTGCCATCTTGAAATAACCCATTTAGGTTGGTTCTATCCATTACTGTCCCCAGAGAGTTCTTGGTGTCCAAACAGGTGCGCATGAAGAAGTTGCGCCCATCAAGCGCAAGCGGCAGGCGTCAGAACGACACGGTGAACGCCCCGCCCAGCACATAGCTGTTCATGTTTTTCTTGGTCATGGAGGTAAACACGCCCGTGCCATAGACATCGATGAACGCGTCATAAACCGGAACATAGGCCGTCTTGGCGAATTCCGCAGGCGCATACTCTATGGTATAGTGCTTGCGCGTGAAGTCGTAGTCCACGAAGACCTTCCACGAGAAGTTGTGCTTGTAGGCGTAGGTGAGCGACAGGCCCGTGCCAAACTTTGCGGTGTTGTTGCCGCTCACGGAGAGATAGTCCCATGACACGTCGTAGGGTTTGGTGAAGCCGTAGGCGTAAGTGTTCTCGTCCACCAGGTCGTAGCACTCGCCGGCAAAGTGGGCATTGATGTCTAGATCCTGTATGATGCTCCGTCCCAAGAGCAGCTTGCTGCCCAGGGCGAACCGCCTTGAGATCGGCAGGTTAAAGTAGACACCGAGGTCGGCGGCGAACTCCGTGATATGGTCCGACTCGACGGTCAGCTCGCGTGTGGGGCACAGGCGCTGCGGGTCGAGTCCGTTTTCCTTCATGTTGTTGCTCCAGTCGTTCCAGAAGTCCGACTGTTCGAAGGTCATGTTGCTCCAGCCCTTGATGGGCGAGCTCTTCACGCGGAGCCGTCCTCCCAGGCCGATGTACTTGTTGAGGAAGTAAGCCCCCTCGACGCCCACCACGGTGGCCGCGCCAAACTTCAGCTTGACATTGTCACCCGCCTCGCCGCCAACAGTCTGCAGGTGCAGGTCTTCGGCAGAGAACGCCAGGTTGCGGCTACCCAGGCCGATGCCCATGGATATGTTGAAGAACGACGGGTGCTCGATGATGTCGCTGGAGCCCGGCAGGTCATTGCGTTTAAGGTGCTTGCCCTTGAAGATCAGGTCGCTGAAGCCGTAGGCCAGTTCGGTCGACACGATGCCGACGCCCGCCCCCGAGAGCACGTCGCTCACCCAGTGGCGGTTGTTGAGCACACGCATCACGCCCGTGGCGGTGGCCACAGCATATCCCGCCACCGAATACCAGGGACTGCGCGTCAGACCATACTCCTTGTGGAGGATCGTGGCGCTCACGAATGCCGTGGCGGTGTGCCCCGACGGCCATGAGTTGCGCGAGGAGCCATCGGGGCGCATCTCCTTCGCCGTGTGCTTGATGGGATTGACGATGGCTGCCATGATGCCATAGGCCATGGCGCTGCTGGCGAGGAAGCGCCAGTGGTCGCTGCGCCCCTCCACGCCCGCGAAATTGAGGCCTGCAGCCAGCAAGGCTGGGGCAAACTGCGTGTAGTTGTCTGTCTCGTTGTGGAAGTTGGTGATGAGTCTTGTCCGTGGGTGCTTGTTGGCATAGTCTTGACGGAAGCTGGCCTTCTCGCTCTTGGCGATGATGCCCGCCACGAACACCGGCACGCCGGCAAACGTCATGTCGTCAATGAAGCGGTAGGCCTTTGGCTGCCGTAAGCTGTTGGCATAGGCGTTGGGTGCGGTCCATCGCAGGGCAGGCCGCGCCATGGTGATGAGCGGGGCAGCAGGCTGGCCGGCAGGCATGTTGTCGGCCATGAGCGGCAGCTTGGCAGGGCGCCGCCATGTGAGCGATGCCAGGTCGTCGGCCTTGTCTTGCGAGGTTGTCTGGTCATTGCCAGCCTGCTCCATGGTGGCTGCGCCCTCGTCATGCGTTTTCTCCAGCGTGGTCCGCGCAGAGGCGGTAAGGGTGGTGAGCGCCAATGTCAGCGCCAATGCCATGTTCTTCATCGTTATGACTTTCCTTTGTCTATTTTTATGTTTTTTGCAAAATTACAATAAATATCGCGAAAACACCGCCAAACAGGGATGTGCTCGTGGGATTTTTTTGCCATCCCACGAGTTTTGCATGGTTGTTGTCAGTTAGCCGTGGTCTACAGAGGATGTCTTCCATATAGGGATTTCTGCCGCAAGGCGCTCTACCCTACTGCGCACCCGGGCTGAAGCAGGCCCCACCTACAGCCGGTTCAGTTCTTCCTGCGCGCTGTTCTCACCACGGTATCGGCCTGTGCGCTTGTTGAACTTCCACGTCACGGTGAGCTTGTAGTTCCATAGCTTGTAGTCCTCGGTCTGCGAGAAGTCGACGAGGTGCTCGTGGGTATGCTCGCGGAAGATGAACTGGTGGAAGAGGTCGGTGGCGGAGAAGGCCACTTGCAGACGGTCGCCCAGTAGCGACTTGCTGGCTCCGATGCTCCAGTTTTGGTCGGGGCGGAAACGGGTTCTGCCGTTCATCCCCCTGTTCTCGAAGAGGTACGACAGGGAGAGCTGATATCCGTGGGGCAGGGTGAAGTAGTTGTCTATCGAGGCGCTCCATGAGAGACCGTCGTAGTGGATGCGCTCGCCGTGGTCGTCCACCTTGAAAAGCTGGTAGGTGGCGCCGAGGCTTACGTTGGGTCGCCAGAAGCCGAAGGCGTGCCCCCAGTTGAGATAGGCGAAGAGACGCTGCTGCTTGCCGTAGTTCATGAAGGTGCTTACAGTCCTTGCGGGCTTGCCATCGGGCACGTCGTGTATGTACAGGATGGGACGGTCGATGTAGGTGTATCTCAGCATTCCGTAAAAGTCCTTCCATTGTGCGGAGTAGGTGAGGCGATAAGTGTTGTAAGCCTGCAACTTGGGGTTGCTTATCTGATATTGGTATCGCGAGATGTAGTAGATGCCGCCGCTTAGTTGGCTGAACGACGGACGGGCGGTGGTGGATCGGAAGTTGAGCGAATGGCGCCAGGTGGGCTCTTTGAGGCTGACGCTGAACGACGGGAACCACTGGTCGTAGGTGCGGCTCATGCTGTTGGCGGCATCGGCGAGGTCGGTGTAGCGGGAGGCAAGATGCTCGTATCGGATGCCCGCCGACCAAGTCCACTTGCCCGCCGAGCCTTGGTATTGCAGGTAGGCGGCGGTCTTGGTGTCGCGGTTCTTGTATTCCGTCGTGCTGAGCTGGTCGTGGCTGCTGCAGGTGTTTCCCTCTCCCTCCACCAGGCTCCATTCGGCTCCGTAGTCGAGGGTGTGGCGGGCGGACAGTGCTTGCTTCAATACAAACCGTGCGCTGTAGATGTCGTATTCGGTGTGCGAACTGTTCACGGTCACCCTTTCCTCGCTTCCCTCCGTCTCCGTGATGGGTTGGGAGTCGCTGCCTATGTTCTTCACATAGTCGAGGTAGAGCTGGGAGGAAACATTCTTCGACCACTTGCCGAGGTGGAAGAGGTTGAAGTGGTTCTGTCGGGAATGTGCCCACTGCCGGCTCTCAGCATCGAAGTATTTTGTCTGCTCCCCTGGATTGCGGTAATATTGGCTTTGCTCTTCGCTCCTGCCACCGCTGATCCATTGTCCCTCCCACTGTGCGCCTATCTCGTGGTGCTTGCCCAGGAGCCAGTCGAAGTTGATTTCCGAGGCGTTGGCGTAAGCCTTGTTCTTGCCGTGGCGGTCGGCGCCGAAGAGGTATTCGCCGTCGGTGGCCCTGACGAGGAACTCCTGTGGCTGGTGTACGTTGTATCGGTTGTCTTGGTAACCGTAGAAGCCAGAGATGGAAAGTTTCTGGCTGGTGTAGCCGATGGTGATGTCCTCGTTGGTGGTGTTCACCTCGCTCAGCTGGTCGTATGCCTGCAGCTTGCCGAAGATTCCCTCGTCTCTCCTTCGCATCACGATGCGGAGCACGGCTCCCGTGGTGGCGTCGTATTCGGCGCCGGGCGTGGTGATGAGCTCGATGTCCTCTATCTGCTTCACTTCGAGATGGGCGAGTTCGGCGGAGGTGGCCTTCTTGTCGTTGATGTAGATGGTGGGTGCGCCCAGTCCGCTCACCTCGAAGGTGCCGTCTTGCGATTGCCTCATGCCGGGGATGTGGCGCAGGATGTCTTCCCATCGGGGCTCTTGGGCCAGGGGCGTGTTGCGCACATGGGTGACCAGTGCGCCGTCCTTCATCTTGTACATCGGGCGGTGGCCCACCACGGTGACGGCTCGGATGGTGTCCTGCCAGGTGACCAGCAGGGAGTCGCCAGCCTGGGTCTTCGGCGATGGGTCCGATGTCTGCGCGTTGGCGCAGGAGGCGATGGCGAGCGCCGCCAGGGTCAGGATGCTTTCTTTCTTCATGTGTCTTCTTCGTTGTTTTCGTTTGCAAAGGAATGGCTTTTTCCTTGCACAAGGGCAAATAATCATTACTGAAACATTACGCTGACGAAATAATCGGGCTTCACCTTACTATATATGGGGGAAGCCCCGTACCTTTGCATCCGAAAGGACGACGGACAAGCCCTTTCGCGAAAAACAAGAACGATGAACAAGAGAATCAAAAACGTATGGTTGCTCACCATCCTCTCCTCCTTCTTGCTGATAGCGCTCCAAGGCTATTGGCTCTACAACAGCATCTCCTACTCGATGGGGGAGATGGAGAAGGAAAACGTGCGGAAGGTGGAGAGGGCCGTGATGGATTACTTGAGCCTGGTGGGCGATTCCGTAAAGAGCAAATCCCACATAGGCTATGTGGTTTCCGCATATTTCAGCGATTATTCCGGGGCTGTCACCACTGTTTGCTCGCCCGAGGGTACGGATACCATCGTCGGCGGTGTGGTGATGAGGAAGCCCGCCTATCGCAATATGATAGAGCGAAGAGATACCTTCGACTTGCGTGAGACGGACTCTTCCAACTCCGATGATTGCATCAACACCTACATCACCTTTCAGATGACTCGTTTCGATGCCCACCATTTCCATAGGTTCATGAAAGGCAAACTGAAAGAGGCGTTCCTGGATGCCCGGCTGAAGACATCCTCCAAGCGGCTATGGCAGTCGAAGGTCGTGGGCGCAGCCTCGCTCTTTCATCACGAGATGGCGGTAGAGATACCTTTCAACCCCATTGAGTATCAGCAGATGCAAGTGAGGCTGCACGTCTCCATCCAACCGCTCTTGCAAAGCATGCTTTGGCAAATCGCAGGCAGCATCCTGGTTACCATCCTCTTGCTCCTCAGCTTCGCCTACCTCATCAAGGTGATGCTGATGCAGAAGAAGGTGGATAAGATGCGGAGCGACTTTGTGCATACGATGATCCATGAGTTGAAGCGACCCGTGCAAACCCTCAAGATGTGTGTCTCGATGTTGAGCGACGACGAGATGGCGCAGACGGTGAGGGAGGAGAGCGACAACCTGACCGCCTATCTCAACAAGCTCCGCGAGGTGATCAGGGCGGAGGAACACATCCCACTCAACATCTCTGAGTTTGACGTCCGCACCATGCTCTCGCATCTCTCCGACGTGTATCGCAAGAACCGGCAGAAAGAGGTGGACATCTCACTCTGCTATCAGCGAGGCTCCGACCTGATGAGGGGCGACGGAGAGCAACTAAGGAATGTGGTGAGCAATCTGCTGGAGAATGCCGTGAAGTATTCGGGTGACATCGTGCACATCGACATTGCTTGTCAAGATACGCCCTGTGGCGAGGTGGCCATCTCCATCGCCGACAATGGCATCGGCATCTCGCCCGAAGAGCAACAGAGGGTATGGACGAAGTTCTATCGCAGCTCAGCCTATCCCGGCATGATGCAGCCCGGCATCGGCCTCGGTCTGAGCTTCGTGGATATGATCGTGCGGGCGCATGGCGGCAGGAAGACGATGCAGAGCGAAGTGGGGAAGGGCACGAAGATCACAATCATGATACCGCAATGAACAGAACGATAAAAATACTTTTCGCAGACGATGACTTGAAATACTCCATGCTGCTGAAGCGATTCTTGGAGCAGCATGGCTACGAGGTGACTTACGCCGGCAACGGCAGGAAGGCTTGCGAGCAATTCCCCGAGGTGAAGCCCCACCTGGTGCTTCTCGACATCAACATGCCCGAGATGGATGGCTATG